>NZ_JBKQOT010000529.1:0-5231 GCF_052145395.1 Roseiarcus sp. | reverse complement strand
CAGCCGCTTGGTCGGGTCAAAAGCCCGGTGCATACCGGCGCGGGCTCAAAACAGACAGATTCACGCGGTCTCGCAGTGACGCGTCCACAGCTTCGATGGCGGCGCGCGCCCGCTGCTCAAAAGACTCCTCGGCATACGGACTCAGCACGATCTCCTCGATGGTGTCGGCCGCTGGCCAGTCCAGAAATAGGTGTGCAGGTAACTCGGCCGTAGTCGGCGGCTTACTCATGAGCGCACCGAAATGCGCGTCGTCGACCTTCAGCAAGCGCACCTCGTTCTCGGCGGAGAATCCTTGGCGCTTGTGCATGAACGAATCCAAGTCATCGTCAAAACTTGGCCCCTCGTGATAGTACCGGTACTCGATGGGGCTGACGTACAAATTGTGCGGAGCGACCGACGTTTCCAATTTCTCCAGCGTTGTCCGCATAGCGACGCCTTCACTAGGCGGCTTGCAATACAGCCGCCACAACGCCTCGGATTCATGGCCTGCCGCCCAGCAGCACGCATGCGTGGATCGCGTCTTTGCGCGTCGCAGGCGGGTCATTCTCTCCCAAGGGTCCTCCCGTTCGGGGAGAGACATTGCCCCGGCAGGGTAATGCGCCGCGACGGAGGTAAGCATGTGGTAAGCGCCTCCGAAGAGCACGACTTGGTCGTCTATCGTTTGTTTCGGCACAGACCCCTCGAAGGGGTCTTCAAACGTATCAATGCGCGTGAACCGTAATTTCCGCTCTCGCACCGTCGCAATTAGGGCGTCGAGGCTGAAGTACCGCCACATGGATGTGTCAGGCTTCATGGGTGGTCGGTTTTTGTATGCCGGCATATATTCACACTCCCGCTGACGCAGATCGAACTACCACGAAGGACGTGCGGGTTTTAAGAGGCTTCGAGATCGTCTTGGCACATCGCATAGAGTGTCCGAAAACACGAGCAAGTTTCGCGTTTACGGACAAAAGGATTGTCGGATTTCGGGAAGAGTCCATCCACTCCTTTTCTCTAATATGGGGTGACCGTAACGAGAAGGAATCTGACAATGGCAACGTCACATCTTTAGCTCGGGCCGACCGGCGTCGTGGCCATCATGCTCCAATTGGCGCTCGAGTAGTCAGGGGGCTGGACGCTCCATCCGTTCGCCGCGGGTCGCAGTTTCTTAACGACGCCTGAGGGTCGCACTCGCGCGCGGGGAGCGGCTTGCTTGCTTCGCCAGTTAAGCGTACACAGTGAACGCTTAACCGAGAGACCGAAATGTCGCGCGGTCACGGCCATTTGCAAAATTTCGTCCAAGCGATGATTAGCCGCGCGGGCAAGCCGATGACGTTCGAGGATATGCGGGCGGCCATCTTGGAAAGCGCCGGCACGCCACCGACCGCCAAGCTGCTCCCGGCAAGAGAGCGCTCGCTACGCCGGGCCGTTCAGCGGCTGACAGACGATTCTGTCCTGATCGCCATCGGCGATGGTGGGCGAGGCGATCCATTCCGCTATTTCATTCACCCGGTGATAATCGGAATGATCAGCCACGACGACCCGGAGAGAGGGCGCGCCCTTGAAGCCGCCCTCACGGCTGACGCCGGTTCGAACGCGGCGGCGGCGAAATTTATGGCTAAGATGTTTCCCCCTTAGCCCGCAAGCCTGCGCCACCACGATCGAGCCCGATCGGCCGCTAAGGCGTCCAGGCGATCCGCGAGCGACGCGAACGCCTCGATCGCCGCCGACGCTTTCGCCTGCTCGACGGCAAGCTGTTCTTTCAATGTCTCAACGTCCACTTGTAAGGTCTTGATATGGCTTTGCAAGGCGTCCACAAGCGCGGGGTTGTCAGGGACTGCGTCAGGTCGGACGTCAGGTGCGCGGGGGGCTGACAGGTCGTCAGGGGGCCTGACGCGCGTCATGCCATCGTTCCCCGGCATGCGCGCCCATTTCCCCCGCAACGCCCGTCGCCGCGCGGCCTCGACACTGACGCCGAGCGTGGTCGCGATCTCCCGATAGGTCTTCCATTGTCCGTCCATAGGACGTCACCTGCGCGCGTCAGTGACGGCGATCGTAGGCCCGGCATGGTTGACGGAGGGTTAACCGAAGGCCTGAGAAAAACATTGTGCCGCTCATGCTATCGTCTATCCGTTACACCATGGTTCGCATTGCAGTGACGAAACGCGACGATGGCCGCCTAGAAGCGGAGGGCGTCATCTTCGACCCGCCTGGATACGCCAGTCAGGTCGGTCAGCCGACTGTGGACGCCATTTTTGGCGTCATCTTCAAACGCCTACCGCCTCCCGCCAGCCCGCAGGAAGCCTTCGTGCGGCGTTTGTACTGGGATGGTCGTCCCCGCTTTCTCGTCCTCAAGACCTGCGACGATTGCGGCGCGCTCTACCTTGACGCCCGCAGCATCCGCTACCGACGCGGGGCGCGGCGATGTCCCACATGCTTCGCCCGCCAACGCTATCGCTACGTGCAGCGGGCGCGCCAAATCGATCGCAGCTACGCAAAGAAGAAATGGCGGCCTGCCTGCGCACACTGCGGCGCACCCGTGGTCGGCCGCTCCGATCGGAAGTTCTGTTCCGACAAATGCCGGGTGGCGGCGCATCGAGCCGACCATCGTTGACGAGAATCGCCGAACAGCCGAGTCTGCCGGATGGCGCGAATCACCGCGCGATGGAGGGCTGAGGCCCAGAAACACGAAACCCGCCGATAAGGCGGGCCGGTGTCCCCGGCGGACGGGGGTGTAGATCAGGTCTGGCAACCGATCTATCCCCCGAAAACAGATTCGACGCAAGAGGCCTCGCTGGCCTCGACGGTGTCGCTTTGCCTGGAGCCGACCGCACGAAGGGCGGGTCTCGGATAGGAGACCCATGTCCGCTGCACAGATCGACGAAGCCCTGAAGAGCATCTATCGCGCCCTGGCCGATGGGGAGATCGCCGAAGAGGCCGCAGAAGCCGCAGAAGTGGCCCTACACGGCCGCCGGACGGTTGGAGGCAGGATCACAGCCCCGCCGACATCGAGGCCAGCCACGGGCCGCCGTGGGGGCAGGGAGAAGATGTTCGGCGTCGGCCGCCCGCGCGCCCTCGACCGCAACGCGAAGGTGCGGATCCTGCACCTCGCTCGCGCCCTGTCGCACCGGACCGAACCTGGCAAGCACTACGGCCAGGTCACCGCCAAGGCCCTCGCGGTCCTCGAGGCGCTTCTGTGGGGCTTCCACAACGCCCGCAGCGGGATCTGCTTCCCCAGCCTCGCCACCATCGGCGAGCGCGCCAAGTGCGCAGTCTCGACCGCCCAGAAGGCGATCGCGGCGCTTGAGGCGGCCGGGCTGCTGACTTGGGTCAACCGCATCAAGCGGGTCAGGGAGTGGGCTCCCGGTCTGCCCGGCGTCGGCGCCACTCGCGTCCGGGTCGTCAGGACATCAAACAGCTACCAGTTCAGCGACCCGGCGTCGGCCAATCCTTCTAATGCCGACTTTCGGCAAGGAACCTCAAATCAAGGGTTTAATTCCTCTTTTTGCGAGCGACGCGGCGGTTGCAAAGAGGCTCGGCGAGGGGCTCACTGGATCGGAAAGCGGGACAAGAGCGGACAAACCGGGTCATATGGCCTTGAAATATGATACCGTAAGCGGTATCTGAAATCATGGCGAAGACCGGCGACGTTTTGGCGGCGATGCGCCGAAACCCCGCCGGCAACTGGACCATTGAGGACATTCGGCGGGTTTGCGAACGGCTCGGCTGGCAATGCTTGCCGCCGTCGCGCGGCTCGCACTGGAAGATCGCGGCGCCCGGAAAGCCGGACATTCTGGTCGTCCCTGCCCACCGGCCGATCAAACCGATCTATGTCCGCAAGTTTGTGGCGATGTGCGATGACACGGAAAGTGAAGCAAACGGCGACGACTGAGGCCGACTACGCAATTGTCGTCGAGCCGCTTGACGAGGCGGACGGCGGGGGATGGCTCGCCACAGTCCCGGCCCTCCCGGGCTGCCTTGGCGACGGGGAAACGCGCGCCGAGGCGCTCACGGACGCGCTCGCGGCGATCGAAGAGTGGAAGGACGCGGCGCGCCAGTTGGGGCGCGAGGTTCCCGGCCCCGCCGCGCTGGGCCAATGGCGACAACGCGTGCCTCGGACGTTGCATGACAAGCTGCGCCGGCTCGCCGCCGCAGAAGGCGTCAGCCTCAACCAGCTTGTCGTCTCGCTGCTCGCCGAGGCTGTGGGACGGCGGGCGGCGTGAGCGCGCCTCGTGTCCGCGAGGAGCTGAGGCGATGGTCACGAAACCAACCGGCAGGCCGTCCGGGCGGCCGCCCGGGTCGGTCAAGGACCACAAGGATCGATACGTCCTCGCATTTTTCGACGCGTGGATAACGATCAAAAAAGAGCAGGGGTTCAAAGAGCTTGCGGTGCTTAAGAGCTTGATGGGAGCCGCTGTCGGCGCGCCTGACCCGACGTCCGACAACTTAGCCCGCATGGCCCGCGGGCTTCCGTTTCGCGTATTGACGCCGGGGGAACCGCGCCTCGGCAAGCAATGGGAAACGGTGTCCCGGATTGAGGACGAGCGGCATCGAAACAGTTTCGCGCCTTATGTAGATGACTTGCGGCGCACATTGCGCATTTTACGGAAGAGGAATGACGAGCGCGGCGTCTGGCATCGGCAGTTGAGCCGCGTCTGGCGACTGGTCATCGAGAGCGTCATCGAGAGCGACGCCGCCAAGGTCGACAAGGCGCGCGCGCTGGCGGATGGCATGAGCGAGGCTGCCTTTTTCGAGAACGAGCTGTTGCCGGGAATCATCGCCGACCCGACGACTTGGTTTGCCTTATGGAAAGATCGACGCGCCTGACTACCGCAACGGATCGGGCCCGGGCGTAAAAAAGCAAAAAAATCGGCTGCCCGATTTTATTTCCCAAGGACGGTGTCGGCTAAATGTGAATATTAGGTGTCTCGCAAACCCTGAAGGGGACCGAGACCCAATGCCTGCACACCCCCCAGACCCCGCCTACGCGATGGTGCCGCTCTCGCAGGTCGCGAGAGAGTTCTCCCGCAGCAGACGCACGGTCACGCGCTGGATTAAGGTACCGGGATTTCCGCCAACTTTCAAGATCTGCGGCAAAAATTACGTCGAACGCGCCGCGCTCGAAGCGTGGAAAGCGCGGCAGCGTTGCGCCATCGCGCCCGTCTCCGCCGCCGCCGAAGAAGTTGGAGGGTGAGGGCAAAAATCGGCCCGGCTGCTTGTGACAACCGGGCGAAGGCGACAAATCATACGAC
>NZ_JBKQOT010000528.1:0-4397 GCF_052145395.1 Roseiarcus sp. | reverse complement strand
GCGCACGCAGAAGAATTCCGACGAAACCAAGATTGCGACCCTGACCGCGACGCTCGACACCGCGGAGCGGGAGCAGAAGCGGCTCAAGGACGCGGCGGCCGAGGGCGCGGCCGCCGCCGACGCCGGCGCGCGAGCGGCCGCCGCAACGAGCGCGCTCGACGAACAGAAGGATATTTCCGCGAAAGCGCTGGCCCAGGTCGACGTGCTCAATCAGCAGATCGCCGCGCTGCGCAAACAGCTCGCCGCGATCGAGGACGCCCTCTCGGCTTCCGAAGCGGCGGGCCGCGAGGCGCAGTCGAAGATCGCCGATCTCGGGTCGCGGCTCAATGTCGCGCTGGCGCAGAAAGTGCAGGAGCTCAACCGCTACCGCTCCGACTTCTTCGGCCGGCTGAGGCAGATCCTCGGGCAGCGCCCGGACATCCGCGTGGTCGGCGACCGGTTCGTGTTCGAATCCTCGGTCCTGTTCGACGTCGGCAAGGCCGACATCAGCCCGCAGGGCAAACAGTCTCTCGACTCGCTAGCCTCCGCCGTCCTCGACCTCGAGCGCGAAATCCCGCCCGATATCCCCTGGATCCTCAGGGTCGACGGCCATACCGACAATCAGCCGATCAGCGGCGCCGGCCAGTTCAAGTCGAACTGGGAGCTCTCCGCCGCGCGCGCCGTCGCCGTGGTGCAATACCTCGTCTCGAAAGGGGTGGAGGCGGACCGGCTCGCCGCCACCGGCTTTGGCGAGTTCCAGCCGATCGACGCCGGGACCGACGACGCGGCCATGGCGCGCAACCGGCGCATCGAGCTGAAGCTGACCGAGCGGTGAGCGCCTCCGTCCAGACGTTGCGGGGCTTCGACGAGCGCGACCTTCCGGCGCTTTGCGACCTCTGGGTCGCGGCCTGGCGCGAGACCGGGTTCCCGATCGACTTCGAGGCGCGCCGGCCCTGGCTCGTCGAGCGGCTCCACGCCCACCGCGCGACGGGAGGCGTGGTCGTCATCGGCCTCGACGGCGACGGCCGACCAGCAGGGTTCGTCACGATCGATCCAATGAGTGGCTACCTCGACCAGATCTGCGTCGCCCCGGCCGAGATGGGCTCGGGACTCGCCAAAGCGCTCCTTGACGAGGCCAAGCGGCGCAGTCCCGGGGTCGTCGAACTCGACGTCAACGAGGCCAACGCGCGCGGGCGCCGCTTCTATGAGCGTGAGGGTTTCGTTGTCGTCACCCGGGGGTCGAGCGTGCAGTCGGGCCTGCCCACGTGGCGAATGCGCTGGACGGCGCGGGGCTGATGCGCTTCTTTGCGCGGTTGCCAGGACGGCGGTTCCCGGTTAGGCCTTGCCCGGCAAAGGAGACGCCGCCACCGCGCCCCGCGGCGGGCCAGAAGGTCGCCCTTTTCGGAGAAATCGATTATGCGCAACATTGTCATCCTGTCGCTGGCCGGCGTCGCGCTGTCGGCGCTTGCGACCCCGTCGCTCGCGGACGACCTCGCCATCGCCGTCGCGGGCCCGATGACGGGACCGCTCGCCTCGATCGGCGACCAGATGAAGCGCGGCGCGGAAGCCGCCGCCGCCACGATCAACGATGCCGGCGGCGTCAACGGGCGCATGATCAAGATCGTCGTGCAGGACGACGTCTGCGATCCGAAACAGGCCGTCGCGGTGGCGAACCTGATCGTCGGCCAGCAAATCAAATTCGTCGATGGCCATGCGTGCTCAGGCTCGTCGATCCCGGCCTCGGAGGTCTATGCCGAGAATAACATTTTGATGATGAGCCCGGCCTCGTCGAACCCGGCGTTGACCGAGAAAGGCCACCCAACGATCATGCGCCTCTATCCGCGCGACGACGCGCAGGGCGCTTTCGCCGCCCCATGGATCGTCGACAAGTTCAAGGGCAAGAAGATCGCGATCGTCCACGACAAGTCGGCCTACGGCAAAGGCCTCGCGACCGTCGTAAAGGACAAGCTGAACGCCGCCGGCGTCACTGAGGTCCTGTTCGAAGGCCTGAACCCCGGCGAGAAGGACTACAGCGCGATCGTCTCCAAGCTGAAGGGCGCCGGGGCGGATTTCATCTATTTCGGCGGTTATCACCCCGAGGCAGGCCTCATCCTGCGTCAGGCGGCCGACCAGAACTTCAGGCCGCAGATGATGAGCGCCGACGCCCTCGCCACCTCCGAGTTCTGGCAGATCTCCGGGCCGGCCGGCGAAGGAACGCTGTTCACCTTCCCCTCTGATCCACGCCGTTCGCCCGCCGCCGCCAAGGCCCTCGAGCAGTTCAAGGCCCAGGGCTTCAACCCGGAGGGTTTCACGCTGATCAGCTATGGCGTCATCCAGGCGATCGCCGACGGCGTAAAGAAGGCGGGCTCCGACGATCCGAAGGCCGTCGCTAAGGCGCTCGAGAGCGGCGAGCCGTTCGAGACGGTGCTCGGGACCGTTAGGCTCGACTCCAAGGGCGATTTAAAGGACCCGAGCTTCGACCTCAACAAATGGAGCGACGGCAAGTACGCCGCAATCAGCCAGTAGGACCGACGCAGAAGCGCAGGACAGTCTTCCGTTTGTCGAAGCGCGCGCCGCGGCTCCCTGAGCCGCGGTGCGGTTTTTTGGAGGGCCTGGCATGCCCATTCTGGTGACGGGCGCGGTCGGAATGATCGGCCGCAAGCTCACAGAAAGTTTCGTCGAACGCGGGGGCCCGGGCGGACAACGGGTCGATGCGTCATTCGACGACATCGTCCGCATCCACGTTGAGGACGAGCTTTGGGGAAGGGTCTGACGGTCATGCGTTCCCCGCGCCAGCCGGATCGCGCGCAAGCGATGACGACCGGGCGATGGAGAGCCGGGCGCCCCGCGAGCCGCCGGGCCTTCCTCTTGTTTCTAGCGGTAGCCGCTGTCGGCGCGTCGAGCCGCGTCACGGCGGCCGCGCCGTCGGGCGACCGCCTCGTGCAGGCCGGTGGCCTGCTCTCGTCTCTGGAAAAAAGCGCCGGCGGCCGGCTCGGCGTCGCCGTGCTCGACTCGGGGAGCGCGGCGAAGCTCCTCTATCGCGCCGACGAGCGCTTCCCGCTGTGCAGCACGTTCAAGCTCCTCGCCTCGGCCGCCGTCCTGAAACGTGTCGACGCGGGACAGGACGTGCTGGGGCGCCACATCCCCTACGGGCAGGCGGACCTGCTCGACTATGCGCCTGTCACGAAGGCGCATCTCGGATCCGGCGGCATGACGCTCGGCGATCTCTGCGCCGCAGCGATCGACTGGAGCGACAACACCGCGGCCAATCTGATCCTGAAGGAGATCGGCGGCCCCAAGGGCTTCACCGCGTTCGCCCGTTCGCTGGGCGACCCCACGACCCGGCTCGACCGCGACGAGCCCACGCTCAATACCGCGATTCCGGGCGATCCACGCGACACCACAAGTCCGCTTGCGATGGCGCGCGACCTGCAAATGGTGCTTTTAGGCGCGGTCCTCTCGGAAGCGTCGAAGACACAGCTCGAAGCCTGGCTGATCGCCGACAGGGTCGGTGACAAGCGGCTGCGCGCAGGCCTGCCGCAGAACTGGGGAATCGGCGACAAGACCGGCTCCGGCGATCACGGCACGGCCAACACGATCGCCATCATCCGGCCGCCAAATCGCGCGCCGCTCCTCGCCGCCGTCTATTACACTGAGGGGGCCGATGCGATGGATGCGCGCAACGCCGTCAACCGTCAGGTCGGGGAGATCATCGCGTCGACGTTCTGACGGAACGGCCTGCGGCACCGTCATCCGCGCCGGCGAAGTTCGATGCGGACGTCAGTGATGTCGCCGCCGCTGGGCCGGATGCTGACCCCCTGCGTGCGGCCATTCGATGTCAGCGAGACGGCGGCGGTGAAAGTCCCACCGTCGATCTGGCCTTCGAATCGATTCTCGGCAACGCGCCCCGTGAGATGACCTGACACGCCTCGGGAAGCTTCGTTCCATGTTCCCTGGACCGAGTCGCCGGAGGCTTCGACGTAGCTCTTGATGTCGAGCCGGAAGCTTTCGCTGGCGCACACGATCGCTTGATTGAGCGCGGCGCCGTCTTTGGCCCCGGAATATTCCGCCCGGCAGCGGATCTGCTCTCGATGCCCGTCCGACGCGACGATCTGGCCGCTGCCGCTCCACTGACCCATGAAGTTTCGGAATGGACTGGGGGTAACGGCTTCGGCCTTCGGAGCGACAAGGGCGAACGCAAGGGCCAAAGCCGGTAATGCCTTGACGCGGAGCGGGGAAAGGAAAAACTTGATCGTGGGCATGGGCTCTCTCCACAATTGTTATTGCCGGCTAGACCGAACTTCCGAGTTGCGTTTCGCGGGAAGGTGCGGGTTTGTGCGGGGTTGCGGGGATTTGCGGCGAATTTGTAGGCATGTAATTAGGTTATTGACTGCGCCGGGACGTCGTGATTCAAGCTG
>NZ_JBKQOT010000527.1:0-4100 GCF_052145395.1 Roseiarcus sp. | reverse complement strand
TTCCAGCGGAACAGCATGGGCGATCAGGGCCGCACTCCCGCGATCCTCGACCACCCAGAACGGGCCGAGCATTCCGGCCTGTGCGGGCCCGTCAGTCCGCAATTTGCGCACAGCAGCCGCTTCGCGGGGCGGCTTTCGGCCAGATCGCTGGGCGGCGAAATCGCAATGCTGCGCCCATCCTAGACGTGTGTCGGCTGGTTGTTCCGAAGCGATCAGTCATCACGTCGAACCGACAAGGCTGCCCCAGGTGCGCAGGTTTCTATCGCTGTTGATCACGCCCTGGATGGTTGCGGCGTCGAGGCCCGGTCTACCGTAGGCGTCGCCGAAACGCCCGGTCACTGCCAACAGGAAGTCGACGATCGCGGCCCAGTCCCAGGTCCGCCGGGACTCAGAGACGCACACGCGGTCGATGAGGGCATCGCTGCGTTCGTCGTTGAATAGCCCGACCCATTTGGACCCGTCGAGACCGACGGCGCCGACCTCGATACGGATGATGCGCGACGCGCCCAGCGCAGTGAGCATCGCCAGGCCAGGGACGAGAAAGCCCGCGACGTCGGTTAAAAACTTGCCGACAAAAAATGTACCGTCGCTCAGACGCTCGGTGTCGAAAGTCCAAAGCTCGCCACTATCGCGGAACCATTGGGTGGCGGTCCAGGTGTCGGTCGGATCGCCCTCTTTGACCGAGGCGTAGCGCAGTACGCCATCGCCATTGAGACCGCCGTCGCACCTCCTCCAGGGACCAAGCGGATGAAGGCCGGAACTTCCATTCGGTCCTGACCACTCGTGGACGGCGCGCGCGGCCGGGATGCCGTCGCGGAAGCGCTCGGGAACGATGCGCACATAAATGCGCCGCCCTTCCGCCGGCCGCGCACCGCGCTGGCCGTCACCACCATAAACTGGTTGGTGGCGCAGCAGCGTGGCCGCCTCGAACCAGACCGACGGATCGCCCGGGCGCGAGGGCTTCCCGCTCGGACCCGGGTCGTTCGCTTTGGCGGTGAGCCAATTGGCGAGCGATTTGCGGAGCGCCTCTCTCAGGTGCTCACTGAGTTCAATGGTGGCCTGTTCGATCCTTGCGTCGTCGGCACCCTTCGGCACCAAATACAGGATTGCCGCGCGGCGGTGGCGGACGTCGAACGGAAGCTGCTCGTAATTCTTTGGGCCGTAGGCCTTGTTCGCGACTAAAATGATGTTCTCGTGCGAATGATGGGCCCAAGCCCAGCCGAGCTCAATAAGCACGTTCGGGTTGGGCAGCTCGCGCCCGCCGTCGGAACGGCCGGCCGAGGTGATGTCGCCGACGAAGACTCCGGCCTCCTCGATCTTGCGGAAGATCGTGTCGGCTATAGCGGACATGCCCGCCTCATCCTTGGTGTCGTGATCGAGCTCCGGACCTTCGCTCGGGTCGAGCTCAAGCTCGTCGCTGAGCGCCGTGAGAGCGCGCCCCAGCGCATCCTGAATCACGTTGCGACAATATTTTGCGGGGCGATCACTCTGCCACGACCAGAAAACCTTCATGCACGTCACCCCGATAACGCGGTTAGCAGTATGGCACGCAAACGGCGAGAGCGCTTTCCGCTTTCGCAACACAGTGTCAGAAACCAGGGGTTTCTCCCGGCCACAATCCAACCTCATGATATCGGTCGCGATTTGACCCGCTCGCCAAGCCGTCGGCGAATGGCCGCTATTTGCGCACAGCAGCCGCTTCGCGGGGCGGCTTCGAATTATCTCCGTGATGCTCTGGGGGCACCTCGACTGAGGACCGCTCAGGGCGGGTTATGCGCTTCCGAGCGCCTGCGGGGAGGGCAGGTATACGTAGAAAAGCCGACCGCCGGCTGGCGTTCACCTGCAGCTTCCATTCCGATCTCGGCCAGCGCATCGGCAGCGGAGAGGCTCTCAGGAGGCCAGCATGGCAGCGACCGACTTCGGGTTGAATTGCCGTCCACGTTCGTTCAGAAAGCCGCGCGCCGCCAGTTCCGCCGCTATTGCCCTGAGGCTGAGCCTTCCGCCCTTGGGTTTCTTGCGCGCGAGCGCCTTCGCCAGCTTGACGACGTCGGGCCGCGCCTCGATGTGGCTCTTCCGCCCCTCAACTTTCATGCCGGTCGCGATGCGCTTCCGCTTTCGCGCCGCTGCGAGTTTCGCGACAATGGTCGCTTTCTCAAACTCGGCGATGGCGCCCAGGACCTGGCGCACGAGGATCGCGGTCGGCGTGTCCTCCATAAAGTGCGTCGGCGCTCTGGGAACCGCAGGACGAAATCCAACCGGCTCGGACAAGCGAGACCGCGGGCCGCAACCGCTGGGAAACCCGCGAAGTGACGGTGTTTCCGGCGAAGGCCTGGTTTCGCTAAACTCCCTGGGAAAACCTGATCAAGACCGTGCTTCGCTTGGAGCGCACGGTCTACAAGCGCAACCCGGCAACGGGGCTTTGCGCCCAAACGACCGAGGTCGTCTTCTGGATTTCTTCTGCTTCCAACCAGACGCCCGAGCGCTGGAACGAATGCATTCGCGCAGGCTTGGAACGGCCTGCGCGATCGTCACTTGGCGCATTGAGAATGGCAGTCATTATGTGCGCGACACCGCCTTTGCCGAGGACGCCTCCCGCATTCGCAAGAACCCCGCTATCCTCGCGTGCCTGCGCTCCTTCGCCTATAATCTGGTCAGGGCTTCGGGATGTGAAAACATCCGAAATGCCCGCTGGCGAGCCGCTCTCGACATCAGTCTCGTGCTCGAAATGCCCGCATTGTCGTAGAACTAAACAGCCTTGGGTAGCGCCCCCATGCGCCATGGCCGGTCTGAAGGACATCGTAGCGATCAATGTCCGTCGGCTACGGCACGAAAAGGGGTGGACACAAGAGGAGCTGGCCGACCGCGTCGGGCTAAGCGCACGATACGTCGGTCAGATTGAACGCGCGCAGGCGTCAATGACCGTCTCTGTTCTTGGTCGAATCGCGGACGCATTCAAGGTTGACCCGGCGGAATTGGTCGCGCGTTCCCGCAGCAGACAGTGACGACGCAGCGGACGATGGGTCGATTGGCACCGCGTCGACTCAGGCGACGGTTGCGGTGCTCTCTCCGAAATCGAGCCCTGCACTTGAGAACGCGTCCGCGCGCCAAACCGTCGCAGGGGAAATCTTCCGACGGGGCAGCACAATCGCGTAGTATACGGCAGAATCTCGTTGGATTTTAGCCTGAGCGCAGCCGGCCTGCGAAGGGGGGTGGCATGAACGTGTTCGACCTCGACCGCGCGATGATCGACGAGTACGCGGCGTTTTCCCGCTCGTTCACGAAAATCCGCGCCCAGGATATCCGCGACCAAATCGACGCCGCCTATGCGAGCCGCAAGTACTGGCCAGAGCCCATCCTCCAGATCAACCCGCACTACAAGCGTGACAAGTCGGTCTCCGACCTAGTCCGCGAACGAGTGCTCCATCCGTCCTGTAACGTGGTCTTCGCGGATTGGGAGCTGCGGACCCATCAGGTCCAATCCGTGCATATCGCGAGGGAGCGGAGAAGCTTCGTCGTGACGACAGGCAGAGATGAAGGAGATGGATACGAAGTGTCGATTGAAGAGGCTGTTCTCAATGCCGATCGGTACGATAGATGATTCCCTTAGTCGACATGTCTTTCGGCGCGAAGTTTGGCCCCGCTAGAGGCGGGGACTGAGGGCGCATATTCTTGTGAGCGGGCATTTCGGTCGAGGACAATCGCTGCAAAAGGCCCCAGGGGGCGACGGCATTGGGACGCGGGCCCGTCCTCGAACAACATCTTGTCGTGATGACCGCTGCGTCGACGAGCCGATCGAGCGCGTCGTCCGCCCCGCCTGCATGAGCCAATGGCGGCTGTGACCCCGCCCGCCAGAGCGAGCGACGACTCGCAATCGAACAAAACAGGTTTCGGGTCGAGACTGACGCGGGCCGCGGCGCGCCTCCGCAGACGAAATCGCGCCTGTTGCTTACCGGGCGCTCACCGAAAGGCCTGCTCAGGAGCGTTGATAGGCCAGATTCGTTGCTAACACTTTGAAATCTTTGGCGCGCCCGACAGGATGAAACTGGGCACTCGTATGTGATTGTTATTCCAACTGTTTTGTGAAGACGTATTCGCGCCAG
>NZ_JBKQOT010000526.1:0-3757 GCF_052145395.1 Roseiarcus sp. | reverse complement strand
CCGCGCCGGTAGCCGAGGTGCAGCTTGCCACCCAAATCGAAGTAGGTGGGCTTGGCGGAGGGCTTCAGCCTCGCGCGAGCGGCGCGGGATTCGATCTTCGGGTTGCGCACGTGTCTGGCCATGTTCGTCGATCCTGTCCAATGCCTGTCCAATATATATGGGCGGACGATGGCATACCGCCAAGGACGGGCGGACATGCTGTTTCGGGAAAACAACGGGTTAGGCGTACGGGGGCAGACGCTTATGGACCCAGCCCTTTCCCCGTCACGGCCATCGCCGTGCGAGCGCAGCTCAGTGGCGAGGCGTTGCGTGTGCATGTGACGCGGCGATTGGGAAAGACCATCGGGAGGACAAGAAATTATGACCTCCATTTAGGCCGGCTGATCGACCCATATCGGTGGGCCTCCTCTCTACCGAAAGGAGATCATCATGAGCGATAGGAGCTCGCTGCAGACGGCGGCCGGCGCCATTCCAGAATCGACGGGCTCCCTGCGAGGCAAGGTGGCCGTGGTCACCGGCGCCGCTCGCGGGATTGGCCGCGCCGCCGCGGTCGCCTTGGCCCGCGAGGGCGCAGATGTCATCGGTATCGATATCTGTCGGGTGGTCGACCCGCGGTCTGGCGTTCAGCCATCGACCCCCGAGGATCTGACGGAAACCGGGCGACTTGTCCGGGCGGCCACCCGTCGATGGCTTGCCATTGAGCTCGACCAGCGCGATCTGCCGGCCCTCCGAGCGGCCGCCGCGAGGGGCGAACAGGAATTCGGCGGGATCGATATCCTGTTCGCCAATGCGGGCATCCAGAGCTTCCATCCCCTGCTCGAGATGGAGGACGCGGACTGGAGCATCACGATCGACACCAATCTGACAGGATCGGCGAACGCTCTCCGCGCTTTCGCGCCTCATATGGTGAAACGGGGTGGCGGACGCATCATCCTGACCTCCTCGACCCAAGGCCAACACGGCACGAAATACGGGGCCGCCTACGCGGCGTCGAAATGGGGAATTATCGGCTTGATGAAGTCGGCGGCGCTGGAGCTCGGACCGCATAAGATCACGGTCAACGCCGTTGTTCCCGGCTTGATCGATACGCCGCTGACCCGCCATGAGGAGCGCTACGCGCAAGTGCTGCAAGACGGCGGCAGAACGCCGATGGGGTCTCCCACGGATGAGGAAGCGGCCAAAAAGATTCTCACGGCCAAGACTCCGCTGGGAGTTCCTTGGATCGACCCCGCGGATGTTGCGCCAGTGGTGGTCTTCCTTGCCTCCGATGCCGCGCGCATGGTTTCCGGCGCCGCCTACGATGTGACCGCAGGCGACAGCGCCCGAAATACGGCGTGATCGTCGGTTTGGCCCGTTCACAAGACCGCCGGCGAACGCCCTCTCCTTGCGCACTCCGGCCATTCAGTGGTGAGGCCGGCTTTCTCACCATCGGAATGATGCCGACAAAAACTTGCTAAAAAGAGAAGGCCGTCGTAGTCTGACTCCAATACCCCCGATCCGGACGCGTGATGCCGTTTGCCCTGATCCTGATCTGCCCCCGCTTTGCTGAGCCGGCGCGCGCGATCGGCGCGCCCCTCGGTCGGCCGCGACCGGTCGGCGCACAGCGGCGCGGCGATGGTCGCGATGGGCTCGGGCGTCGATCCGGGCAGCCGAGAATGTGGCGAAAATACGTCAACCGGGGGTCCCCGACGCCGCTGCAAAACAGAATCCTGCGCTTAACGCCCTGATATTGCTCGGACGGTCTTAAGAAATGCACGTGCTGGAGCCCTTGTCAGGTCGATTTCCGGGCTGCCAAAGAGCCGATTCTGAAACCAAAACCGTCAAATCGCGCGTCAAAACGCGCGCTTGCGCGCTTCATTCGCGTCGCGACGAGGGCCAGTCGTGACGTTTTCAAAACCCGCAAAGCCCTTCCTCGCCGCGCTCGCCGGCCAGCGCCAGCCGCGGCCGCCGGTTTGGCTGATGCGGCAGGCGGGACGCTACCTTCCGGAGTATCGGGAGATAAGGGCGCGCGCGGCGAGCTTTCTCGACTTCTGCTACACGCCCGCCTTCACGGTCGAGGCGACCCTGCAGCCGATCCGCCGCTTCGGCTTCGACGCGGCGATCCTGTTCTCCGACATTCTGGTCGTGCCGGACGCGCTCGGCCAGACCGTCAGCTTCGAGTCCGGCGAAGGACCGCGGCTCGATCCGATCACGGACGCTGAAGGGCTTTCGCGCCTCAAGGCCGAGCCGGACTGGCAGAAGCTTTCGCCCGTTTTCGAGACGCTCGACCGGCTGAAAACCGCGCTGCCCGGCGACGTCGCGCTGATCGGCTTCTGCGGCGCGCCCTGGACGGTGGCGAGCTACATGATCGCCGGACGCGGCACGCCGGACCAGGCGCCGGCGCGGCTCATCGCCTACCGGCAACCAAACCTGTTCGCCGCGCTGATCGACCGGCTGGTCGAGGCTTCGGCCGAATATCTTGCTCGCCAGATCGCTGCCGGCGCCGAAGCGGTGCAGGTCTTCGATTCGTGGGCCGGCGTGCTGCCGCCGGCGGAGTTCGAGCGGTGGTGCGTCAAGCCGGTCGCCGCGCTCGTCGCGAAGGTGAAGGCCAAGGCGCCCAAGACCCCGGTCATCGCCTTCCCACGCGGCGCTGCGACCCAGCTCGCCAAGTTCGCCGGCATGGCGGGCGTCTCCGCGATCGGCCTCGACACTGCGGTCGAACCGGCCGCCGCCGTCGCCGCCTTGCCTGGCGATCTGGCGCTGCAGGGCAATCTCGATCCGCTTGCCCTCGTCGCCGGCGGCGCCGCGCTCGACGAGGGGATCGACCGCGTGCTCCAGGGCTTTGGATCGAGAGCGCACATCTTCAATCTTGGCCATGGCATCCTGCCCGAGACGCCGGTCGCCCATGTCGAGCGGATGATGGCGCGGGTGCGCAGCGCATGACCGAAGCCGCCGATCCGACCCGCGCCGATCCGCGCCTCGCTGAGGCGGCGGAATGGTTTCCCGGCTTGCAGCAGCGGATCGTCGCGGCGATGGAGGGGCTCGAACAGGAGTTTCCCGGCGTCGATGCGGCGCGGGTGCCCGGCCGCTTCGCGATCGAGCCGTGGGCGCGGACCGACGCCAGCGGAAGCCCGGGCGGCGGCGGCCGCATGGCCATGCTGCGCGGCCGTTTGTTCGAGAAAATGGGCGCGCATTGCTCGACCGTGTTCGGCGCCTTCCCGGCCGAGTTCGCCGGGCAGATTCCCGGCGCGGCCGACGATCCGCGCTTCTGGGCGGCCGGCGTCTCGGTGATCGCCCATCCGTGGAGCCCGCACGTTCCGACCGTCCACATGAACGTGCGGCTCGTGCGCACGACCAAGATGTGGTTCGGCGGCGGCGCGGACTTGACCCCGATGCTCGACGCGCGGCGCGTCCCGACCGACCCCGACGCCGTCCTGTTCCACGCCGCGATGCGCGGGACTTGCGCGCGCCACGCCAAGGTCGCCGACGCCGACCGCTTCAAGGCCTGGTGCGACGAGTATTTCTTCTTGAAGCACCGTAACGAGTCGCGCGGGATCGGCGGCATCTTCTTCGACCATCTCAACAGCGCGGGCGACGCCGGCAATTCCGCGTTCGACGACGATTTCGCCTTTGTCCGCGACGTCGGCGACAGTTTCATCGCGGTCTATGCCGAGATCGTTCGCCGCAACGCGGCTCGGCTGTGGAGCGCGCGCGAACGCGAGGAACAACTCGTGCGCCGCGGTCGTTATGTGGGTCCAACTTTAGGGGTCCACTATAA
>NZ_JBKQOT010000525.1:0-5837 GCF_052145395.1 Roseiarcus sp. | reverse complement strand
GTGGAGACCTTGTCGTCGCCGGTGCCCTCGCGCCACGCCTTCTGCCCCTTGACGTCCCAGCCCTTCTTGTTGGCGGCGTCCAAAGTACCGTCCGCTTTCTGCGGCTTGTAGGAAACCTCCATCTTGGAGAAGTTGAGCGTTGCGCTCTCCGTCGGGAGGCCGCCGCCGTCGGCGCCGGAATGGCTGAACGAGGTGATGAACACCTCCTCCATCGTGATCGTGAGATATTCCTGCGGATTTTCGCCCGACTTGCGGATGTGAAGGATCGCCTTCTCGTGGTGAGTGCCGTTCACGCAGTTGATGAAGAAGTTCGGAGTCGACTTGTCCGCGAACTTGGTGACGCTCAGGTCCGAGAAGGCCGCCTTGGACGCGCCCGAACCCGATCCGACAGCGCCCGTGCCGGAGTTGGACACGCCGAAAGAGAACGACAGGACCTGGATCTTGTCCTTGAACTTGTCGTCCGGCGACTCGCCGTCAAACTTGCCCTTTCCCGAAAATTCGAGAAACATATCGCCAGCTGCCATAATCCAATCTCCTTTTCGCTTCCCTAAAATCGGGGACGTACTGGAAATCTCTTGACGCCCCCGCCCCAAACCCTAAACGTCGCGCCCTCGCGAGCGGCGGCGTCCACTTGCCACTTCACTGCTCGAGCGGCAGGCGGGAAACCAGGCTCATGCCGATGTCCATGCCTTCGAGTTGGAAGTGCGGCCGGAGATAGACATTCGCCGAGTAGTAACCCGGGTTATCTTCGCTCGCGACCAGGGTGACCTTCGCCGCCGCGAGCGGCAGCTTGGCCTTGACCTCTTCGCTCGAATGCTCGGGATCGCCGTCGACGTACAAGGTGATCCACTCGTTCAGCCACTTCTCCAGCTGCGCCTTTTCCTTGGTCGAGCCGATCTTGTCACGCACCATGCACTTCAGGTAGTGCGCAAAGCGCGACACGGCGAACATGTACGGAATTCGCGCGGACAGGTTGTCGGCGGCGGTCGCGTCCGTACTCATATATGTCTTCGGCCGGTACACCGACTGCGCGCCGATGAAGGCCGCCTTGTCGGTATTCTTGCGATGGATGATCGAGATGAGGCCGGCCTTGGACAGTTCGGCCTCGCGCCGGTCGGTGATCGCGATCTCGGTGGGGCATTTCAAGTCGACGCCGCCGTCGTCGGTCGGGAAGGTGTGCGTCGGCAGGTTGATCACCTCGCCACCCGACTCGACGCCGCGGATCCGAACCGTCCAGCCGTATTCCTTGAAGGCGCGATTGACGTTTGCCGCCATGGCGTAGGCGGCGTTCATCCAGGCGTACTTCTCGCCTTTGTGCCCGTCGGTCTCTTCCTCGAAGGCGAACTCCTCGATCGGCTCCGACTTCGAGCCGTAGGGCAGGCGCGCGAGCACGCGCGGCATGCACAGCGCGACGTAGCGGCTGTCGACGGCGTCGCGCAGGCCCTTCCACGCCGCGTAATCCGGCGTATCCATCAGCTTGCCGATGTCGCGCGGATTCATCAGCTCCGTCCAGGCGTCCATGCCGAGCAGATTCGGGTCCGCCCCGGTGATCAGCGGCGCCAGCGAGGCCGAGGCGACCTTGGACAGATCGCGGAGGAGCTGAACGTCGGTAGGCGAATGGCTGAAGTGGTAGTCCGCCACCAGCGCGCCGTAAGGCTCGCCGCCGAGCTGTCCGAATTCGCTCTCGTAGATCGCCTTGAAGAGCGGGCTCTGATCCCATCGTGCGCCGGGATAGGACTTGAGGTTGCGGTACAGTTCGGTCTTGCCGACGTTGAGCACGCGGATCTTCAGCGTCGCGTCGGTCTCCGAATTGAACACCAGATAGTTCAGCCCGCGCCATGCGCTTTCGATCTGCTTGAACTCCGGCGCGTGCAGGATCACGTTCATCTGCGCCGAGAGCTTCGCGTCGAGGGCGGCGATCATCGCCTCGATGGTGTCGATGACGTCGCTCTTGACGACGCTCGAATCCGCCAGCGCCTGCGTCACCAGCGTCTGGACGGCGTTCTCGACCTCGGCCGCCGCGCGATCGCTGCGCGGCTTGAAATTCTGTTTCAACAGATCTGCGAACTCGTCGGCCTCGCCAACCGCAGCGCCCGCTGCCGCAGCCTGTTTCTGGTCTTCAAGCTCTGCCATAGCGCAGCATCCCTCTTATGCCGAAGTATCGCGCGGCGAGCCTTCGCCCCGCGTGCAATCCAATCGTCACGTCAATTGTTACGCCGATTTAGGCGCCGCTCGGCTTCTGCTCGAGCTTCGCCTTCATCGCCGCCATAAGGTCCGGGTCGGACAGCAGCTTCTTGAGGGTGTCCTCCGCGGCGACCTTGCCGTCCATGTAGCGCAACAGATTCGACAGCTGCTCGCGCGCCTCCAAAAGTTTGGCGGTCGCCGGCACTTGGCGGGCGATGGCGGCCGGGGAGAAATCGTCCATCTTGGTGAACTTGAGATTGACCGACAGCTTCTCGCCGCCTGCGCCGTCGCCGAGCTTGTTGTCCACCTTCATCGACACCGCCGGCTCGATTGCGGCCATGCGCTTGTCGAAATTGTCCATGTCGATGTCCAGGAACTTGCGCTCGTTCATGTCGGGCTTGGCGACCGCCGAGGCGTTGCCCGACAGGTCCGCCATCACGCCCATCACGAAGGGCAGCTCGACGAGCTTCTCCGAATTGTAGGGGTCTTCGTATGTGATGTGCACGCGGGGCTTGCGGTTCCGGGAAATGAACTTCTGTCCGGAATTGCTGTTCGAGGCCATAACTCCCCTCCTCGTCTCCTCACAATGCTAGCATAGTAGTGCGGCGCGGGAACGCAATACGGTTTCGCACACATTTTGCTGCAGCATAGGCGAATTTTCTCGGGCGCCGAACGGAGTGGCCCGACGCGCCCGCATCGAGAACACTGAGACTCCGGCGCGCGCATGGAGTTTGACAGGCAGGGGCCTTCCGCTTAGCAGGGCCGCACGATTTCGGGGCGGGAGTTCGCGATGAAGGTTCTGTTTTTGGCGCTCGTGGCCGGCGGGCTCGCGGCCGCGCCCGCTTTCGCCGAGACCGCGAAGCCTGCCGACAAGGCCACTGCGCGGACGGAGCCGGCGAAGATCCGCCGCGCCGAGACCATCGTGGACGACAGCTGGACCGTCACCTGCGCGCAGACGGACGAGCCGGAGGGCAAGCGCCATTGTTCGGCGTCCCTGAGCATCGCCCAGACCGACAAATCCGGGGGGCAGCGCGTCGTGTTCACCTGGGTAATGGGCCATCAGGACGGCAAGCTCGCCTCGGCGATCTCCGTTCCCTCGGGGATTCAGATTCCGCCCGGCATGGAGATCAAGATCGGCGACAAGGAGGCGCGCAAGGTCGGGTTTTCGATCTGCATGCCGGATCATTGCGAGGCGCTGCTGCCGCTCGAGGATACGGTGGTCAAGAGCCTGAGCGCCGCCCCGACGACCGAAATCACGGTGCGCGCGGTCAACGGCGCCGATGCGAAGTTCACCGTCAATATGAAGGGCTTCGTCCAGGCGCTGGCGGACCTCGGCAAGTAGGGGCTTTCGCAGGATCGGTTGCCCCCGTCGGGCCGGGCATTCCGCCGGAACTGCCGAGCTTGCCGCGGCTCCCGGATCGCTTTGACGCCCGCTAGCCACGGCGCGATCCGTCGAAGGTTTCAACGGCGCCGATGCGAAGTTCACCGTCAATATGAAGGGTTTCGTCCAGGCGTTGGCGGACCTCGGCAAGTAGGGGCTTTCGCAGGATCGGTTGCCCGTCGGGCCCGGGCGTTCCGCCGGAACCGCCGAGCTTGCCGCGGCTCCCGGATCGCTTTGACGCCCGCTAGATAGCCACGGCGCGATCCGTCGAAGGTTTGACCGTCGCGACCCGATTTCATCGCGCCTCAACGTCTTTCCCGCGGCGATCAGACGTTCGCGGTCTCATAGATGAACATGTCGACGCCGCCGGTGGCGAACTTTCCGACGTCCGCTGCGGCCGCCTGGCCCTCCGGACTCCCGAACGCCGCCTGGATCGCCGACGCATCGTCGAAGGTCAAGGTCGCCACGAGGTGGACGCCGGAGGGGCCGGCCGGGGTCGCCACCGGGCCCCGGCTCACCTCGAAATGGCGGAGACCGGGGATCTTTTTCGCGATCGCGATATGCGTTTCAGCGTAATACTTGTCGAAAGCCGCGGCGTCAGACGGCGTCTTGTACAGGACCAGCAGCTTCGCCATGCGTTCCCTCTCGTTTTGGCGTTTCTTCCGGATCGCGCCTGTTGGCCGGCGCGCGACAGACTGTAGACCGGCCATTGCTGCCGAGCAAAGCGCCCGCTCAAGCGGTTCCTCGGTCTTTCCACAAGGAACAAAAACGCGACCCCAGCGTTATCGGCTCCGCAGGAGGGGCTCCCGATGCATCAGGTCAAGGTCCGCACGTTCACGCCCGGTCTCAATCCGCGGCGCACGAAGCTCGAGTCGCCCGGATGGGCGGGCGAGCGGCAGCCGCGCAAGGACGGCTCGATGGAGCAGGCATGGCATTGCCTGCCGTTCTCGGAAGGGGCCCGCTACGGGATCGAGCTTTTTTATCCGTATTCGAACCCGCTCGCGGTTGGAACAAGGGGCGGACGCGTCATTCTGACGGGCGATTTCGGGCCGCGACCGGAAAACTATGGCGGCGAATGGCCGCCGTTCCGGCCCTTCGGAGACCTTTACTACACCTATCAGGTGTCGCTCGACCTGAAGGTCGACGAGGGCTTTGCAATCCGCACGGAGCCGCATCCGCGGTTCTACACCGATCCGACCCACACGACGCCGATCGCGCTCCCGGCGCTTATTCGTCGCTGGTGGCCGATGACCTATTTTCTCGTCTTCAAGGCGCCTCCTGAAGGCGACGTCCACATCTTCCGGCCCGGCGAGCCCTTCGCGCAGATTCTGGTCGTCCCCGAGGAGGCCGACTTCGAGCTGGTCCCGATGAGCGAGGAGGAGGCGGCCGAGCGGGAGCTGCAGTCGCAGCGCATCTACGCGAGCCGCGAGACGCTTTCGGCGGACAGCCAGTGGACATCGGCCACGAACACCGTCTTCGACGAGTCGGCTCCGGAGGAGAATAGGCCCGGCCTGGCCCCTCCCGGAGACGTCCGGGCGCCCAGACTCGCATTTTTCCGTTGACCGGGCAGATGACATTCGAAACAGGAGGTGGCTCTGTCGCCCTGCGGCCGTGCCGTCAGAGGGACACGAGGAGGTATCTTGCCCGTCAAATCACGCCAAGGTACGTAGCTGAGCGAAGCGGCAGGACACGCCTCGACGCATTTCGGTTTTCCGTTGCACAGGTGGCACTTGGTCGCCTTGCGGGTATCCGGGTCAAAGGAGATCATCTCCCACGGACACGCCTTCAGGCAGACCCTGCAGCCCGTGCACTTCTCCACGTCGACCATGCGGCTGCCCGTCAAAGGCGCTGCCACAATCGCACCCTCTGGGCAGATGTTCGCACACGGGACAGGGTGAGGACACTGTTTACAGAGATCCTGGACGATCAGGCCGCTTCCCCAGAGGCCCTTGCCTTCACGCCATCCAAAGAGAGCGTCCGGTCCGAAGTTGGCGTTGCGGTCAACTTTAATCCTCGATAGCGTCGGCGCAGCTTTGCCGTCATTAAATTCGGTGCACGCCAGCTCACAACGGCCGCATCCCACACATAGTGCCGGGTCTGCGATCACGATGCCGTGGGCCTTCTCCATAATAATCAGAGGCTTTGTCGAACTCCGAGCCAGAACGGGAGCGAGCGCCGATGCCGCCACAATTGAAATGCCGCCTAGTTTTAAGATCTGGCGGCGGGAAAACAGCAGGTTCGGACCGGGCGAGCTTACTTGCGGTTCGGGCGG
>NZ_JBKQOT010000524.1:0-3948 GCF_052145395.1 Roseiarcus sp. | reverse complement strand
TAGCTCAACACTCATACCCTTCTCGACGCTCTTCCGATCTTGCCGAAGCTCTGCGCCTGCGGAAGAGGCGACATAGTCCGACAGCAGTTTTGGCCCGATCAGGCCGAACTCACAATTCGTGGCCGCGAAGAACCGGTCGATCGAGGCCTCGTAGAGGGCGCGCACGTGGCGGCTGAAAGGCTCGGCGCCCATCACGTTGCCGCAGATGTAGTGGCCCTTGTGCCCGCCGCGCCATTGCAGATTGAGGAAGTGGCTGCCGCGATAGGGGAACGGCCTGAGGAGGATCAAGTCGGTGTCCATCCACAGGCCGCCGCGCTCGTAAAGCACGGCATAGCGGAAAATGTCGCTGAAATAGCGGATTTCCGATCCGGTGACGATGCGGTCGTAGAGGCCTCTCGGAACGACGTCGGCGGCCTGGCGCACCTCGACGCCGGCCGCCGCGAGAAAATCGAGCTTCTGCGGCGTGTAGCTCCACAGGCGCACCGGGTGGCCGGCGGCGCGCATCGACTTCATCGCCGCAACGAGAATGTGGTGGTCGGCGGCGTCGGACATGATTTCGTAAAAGCAGTGGATCTGCGGAAGCGCCGCGTCGGCCTGGCTCAACAGCGGGGCGAGGCGCGCATCGAATGGGCGTGAGGCCTCGCGCCGCTCGGCGGGCGAATCGACGGAGCGCAGGAAGGGAGCGATGGAGAGGAACCCTTCCTCGACGGGCTTCGCCGTGGTGGCGCTGGTCTCGGCTTTCAGCATCGTTCGATCGTTCTCGCTCTGGTGCGCCTCGACGGAGAGCGCTGTGGGGATCAGCTTGGGTCGCCAGGGTCCGGAACAAGCAGTCGCAATCTTCTGATTGGCCTGCAAAAACCTTTTCTTGATCTCGAGCTTCGACGGTGTTCCCGGGTCGCGGAACTCAATTGGCTCCTGCTCGACGTAATTAAGGTCAGTGGATGGCACTATGAGGCCGAAGGTCTCGACAATGTTTCGTAGTGTCGAAGGAAGGTCGTCCTTCATCTGTTCGTAGCAGATGATGAGCGGCGCAATGGCGTTTCGAGCAAAGAAGAGGCGCCAAGCAATGCTGTCAGCCGCTAGCGTCTCCATACCCCTAGCGATTAGGGCATTGTCGAAGAACTGCGGGTTCGGCGCCGGGCTCGACGTGACGGCACCGTCGAGCCCCCAACGTCCAGTGAGCATGGCGACATGATATGAGACTGCCTGCGCCAACAAATCTTCGCGATAGAGGTATATGAAATGAGCGTTTTGAAATAGATCGAGACCCTCAGGGTTGTTGAGATAGCGTTCGCGCTGCCCCCAATGGATCTTGGCGGCAAAGATTCCATTGACGGTTCGTCGTTTGAGGAGAGTCGCTATGTAGGCTCCGCGGGCGGCGCTGTCGGTTTCGAGCAGACGGCTGTCGCGAAGCGCGTCGACGCCAAGTCGCGGGCCGATGACTCTTGAATGCAAGTCGTGGAAATATTCGTGCGGAACTCCGATTCCATTATGGATCATCGCGCGGCATAATAAGAAGCTTCCCGACCGTCCCGTTGTGCAGATCAAGACCTTATTGCGAGCCTGGCAAGCAGGTTGGTCAAAGGTTTCGGCGTTGACCGCCAGTTCAGAAATGGCGGCTCGTCTGACGGTCGCTCTGCTTTGTCGCACTGCCGACGCTTCATACTTCATCGTTTCGCGTTGGATGGCCGCCGTTTTGTGGGGCGCCCCTCCTGACGCCGCGAGCGCTGGCTTGCCCCACCCCTCGGTCCCCACCGTCCCCGACAGCAACCGCTCAGCATCCCCGAGCACGCGCCGGACGTCCTCCCCATCGACCGTCGCAATCCAGGCTTGGCTGTCGTCGACGCCATAGCTGATCATTAGGCGCTCGCCGTCGGGATGCCAGACGAGGCCGGCGGCGAATTCGACGCCGCGCGTCGCGAAGAAAAACTGCCGGCTCACGCCACGCAGCTTCAGCTCCTCGTCGAACCAGACGAAACGGTGGCGGTAATGCCGCTGCCCGCCCCGCACCCTCGCCTGGTGGACGAGCGCCAGCCATCCGCCGTCGAATGCGATCAGTTGCGAGCCGCCGCGGAAGTCGGTCGCCTGGATCGGTGGGACGGTCTCGGCGACCGTGCGCGCTTCTTCGTCGACGACGCGGGTCGGATCGCAGAGATAGACGAACTGCAAGGCGTCGCCGGCGACGCGCGGCATCCAGTTCTTTTCGTGCCGCTGCGGCCCTTCCGGGCGCAGAACGCGCCAGTCGGCGAGCGAGCACGGCCCCCCCGCGCCGCCCTCGTCGATCCGCGCCAGCACCTGTTCGCACCAGCCACCGTGCGACAGTTCGCGGACGCAGGAAATGGACCACACACCACCGCGCCAGGGAAAGGGGCGCATGTCCTCGAACCCCAGGGCCTTGGGCCAGGCGGGCTCGGGCAGGTCCGGCGGCGCCAGGATCTCGCGCGAAGACCGGACGGCGAGGCCGCCGTCGAGGCGCAGGAGGAAATTGCGGGTGCGAATCGGCCCACCGTCCTTGGTAACGTAGCGCCGGTCGTCGCCCTCGGGGATCGCAGGGTCGATGACGTAGTTGACGGCCCGCTGCACTAGCACGATTTCGTTGCCCTCCCGCGTAACGGACGGATTCGTCGCCAGATACCCGTCGGGCGGAACGAACCCAACTTGGCGAGGCGCAAAAGAGGGCATGATTTTCATCGCGCTCTCAATGTAAAAATGCAAATTCGAGAGGGCGAGGTTGCGCTGCGCTTCAGGAGCCGACCGGTTCAGCGCCAGCCAGTTGCAGGCCGCGAAGCCGCGGTCCTTCAGTTCGGGATCGCGCGCATAATTGGCGGCGATCGAGCACTCCTCCTTGAACCCGAAATTGTAGACGAAATCCTCGACGAAGAGCGTGTCGCCACTGGGCGGCGGCAGCGCGAGCCCCGCCTCCGAAAAAAGCACGCTAGCCTCATTCATCCCCTTTTCGCGGTAGAAGCGCGCGAGGTCGTAAAGCGGTTCAGAACGGTGCGGCCGCTGGTTGAAGGCCGCGAGCGCCTCGCGCAAGAACCCGCCCTCGTCCTTGAGCGTCCTGAGGCAACGCGCCTGCTGAAAGCGGGCGTACCAGGCCTCCTCGTCCCATCCGCCCATCTCCGCCCGCTTGGCGTAGGCCTTGACCGCCTCGGCAGCGCGGCCGGCATCCCGCAGCGACTGGGCGAGATAGAACTGATAGCGATGGCTCTCGGGCTCCGTCTTCAGCGCCTCGCTCAATAGCCGAATGTCGCGTTCGAACTTGTCCACCCGGTTGGCGCCACTCGCGTGGTCCCTGTACCACGCGCAGCTCAGTCGCTGGTTCTCTCCCGCCACATCGATGTATTCGTGCGTGACGCCGCGGTAGCGGGCGCCCGCGTCACGACGGACGAGCCGGGTATTCCAGTAGCTGATACTGCTTCGCTGCAGGAGTTGGCAGCTTGGCGCCTCCAATTGGCTGCGGAAATCCGGGTCCTCGACGACCAACTCCATGTCGGCGTCGCAGAACAAAAGGTAGTCGTACGGGAGGGGGGAGGCGTAGGCGCAGTCGAGCGCGGCGTTCCTGGCCTGCTCGAAATTGACGAAAGGGAAGCTGTGGAGCTCCCCTGGGACGCCGCGCTCGGCGAAAAAAGCCTTGATGAACTCCTGCGTCCCGTCGGTTGACCCGGTGTCGCCGATCACCCAGCAGGCGATATGAGGCGCGATTGCGCGGAGACAGCGGTCGAGGTTCGCCATCTCGTTCTTCACGATCATGTTCAGACAAAGCGTCTTATCGTCGACCATGCGCCTCTCGCCTCACACCGCTTTTTTATAGTAAGATATCAAAAGTCGAGCAATGGGCCTGGCCGGATTCGTCAGGCAGGCTTCATTCGGCGCGTGGCGAGGTATTAGCGGACAATGACCGACCAATCGCTCCGACCGGCGCGCCTCATCACCACTTTCGGCACC
>NZ_JBKQOT010000523.1:0-2813 GCF_052145395.1 Roseiarcus sp. | reverse complement strand
CGCCTGCTGCAAGAGATCCGTGATCCTCTTGGGGTCGTTATGGCCGTAGGCGTAGGTCACCGTCGGTCCCAGATCGAGTTCGGCTTGACGGACGCCGTTAACCGCGATCGCCGTGAACTGATCGGGGGTGCCCGGAGCCCAGCCGCTGAAGTTGGCGGCGATCTTGACTCCCGAACACCATTTCGAGCCCTTGTCGGCCGCCGCCGCCGGCGGCGTATTCTCGGGCAGCCCGGCTTTTCTCAGTCCCTCCGCGATGCGTTCGATCCCGGCTCGATAGATCGGGTCCGAGGAAACGATGACGCCCGACAGAAAATGCTGTACCGTAAAGTCGGGTCTGAGTGCTTGCAATCGGACCAGCGCATCGCTTGCTTCGGCGGCGCGCCCGAGCCACGCGTAAGCGGACGCGAGGTGTTCGTAGGCCACAGCTATCGATGGCCCCGAGGCGATCGATTTCTCGCACCAGTCGACCGCCTGGTCCCATTGCGCCAAGAGGTTGTGCGCGCGGCAGCCGTACCACTCCCAGATATGTCGAGCGGGATTGAGCGGGTCGAGGCGCAGCGCCTGCTCAAGCGGCGCGAACGCTTCCGCGGCATGCCCCGATAACGTCAGGATTGAGCTCTTTTCGGCATAGGCGGGCGCGAAATTCCGGTCGGCCTGGATCGCTGCGTCGACTTCGGCCAGCGCTGCGCCCAATTGCGCCCGCGATTCCGCGACTACGGCCTTGATCAAGTGCGCCCAGTCGCTATTGGGCTGGGACGCAAGGACCCGATCCGCCGCGCGCTCGGCGTTGGGATACACTTCCCACCAGTCGCCGGACAAGAACATGCTGACCTTGAGCATTTGGGCGTTCGCTTTGCCCAGCAAAGCCCGCGGCTCGTCAGGATCCAGACGCAGAGCCTGATCGAAATACTCGATCGCCTTGTCGAGGCTCGCCAGCGCCAAGCTTTGGTTCATGGTCGCTGTCCCGCGCATCGCCAGATCGGTCGCGTCGGGGTTGGCAGGCCGCTCGCGAAGCGCGCGCAACGCTTCGGCGTTGACAAGCTGAGCGCCGAGCGCATTGGCGATACGCGCCACCGCTTCAACTTGCAACGCGCCGAGCTTGCCGCGCTCTCCGTCGAACCTTTCGGCCCACAGATGCGCGCCGGTCTCGGTCGCGATGAGCTGGGCGTTGACCGTAATGGTCTCGCCGACCCTCCGCACGCTGCCTTCGAGCGCATAGCGCACGCCGAGGTCGTGGCCGAGTTGCTTCAGATCGACGGGCTTGCCCTTGTACTCCGCGGCGGTGCTACGGCCGATGACGAAGCTGTCAGGGAGATGCGTGAGGTCGGTGGTCAGATCCTCGGTGAGGCCGTCGGCGAAATAGTCCTGCTCGGGATCGCCGCTGAGATTGGCGAAGGGCAGCACGACGATGGAGAGGCGCGGCGCGTGGGCGAGCTTATCGTCCGCCGCCGCGGCGACAGCGGCGGGCGCGGGCGGCGGCGCGGGCGCGAGGGCGTGCCGGCCGAACCACCCGACTGCGACGAGAACGACGATGAACGCCGCCGCGATCACTGGCCAAAGCAGGGCCTTTGCGCGCGGCTTTATCGCTGGGGCCGGCGGCGCGCTCGCGCCCGCGCGGGGCCTGAGGGCGTAGACCCGCGCCGGCCGGGCGATGTTCTTGAGCGTCTGCTCGCCGAGGTCGACGAACGGCTCATGCAGCTTATCCCGTACCTGTTCGTAGGCCGCGGATGAAAGGCAAACTCCGCCGGGCTCGCATATCCCTTCGAGCCGCGCCGCGACGTTGACTCCGTCGCCCATCAGGTCGCCGTCAGCCTCCTCGACGACGTCGCCCAAGTGGATGCCGACACGGACCTCGATGCGCTGGTCGGCCGGAAGTCCGGCGTTGCGTTCGGCGAGGCCGCTCTGGACTTCGATGGCGGATCGCACCGCTTCGACCACGCTGCGGAATTCGACCACCGCGCCGTCGCCGGTGCGCTTGACGAGCCGGCCGTTGTGGACCGCGATGGTCGGGTCGATGAGGTCGCTGCGCAACGTTCTCAAGCGCGCGAGCGTCCGCTCCTCATCCGCGCCCGTCAGCCGGCTATAGCCGACGATGTCGGCGACCAGGATAGCCGCGACTTTCCGACCCTCGCTCACAGGGCTGCCCCACGGGGGACCTGAACCAAAGTCAACGTTACTCCCAGGCCGCGTCCGCTGTTCTGATGCAAATCAAAACGGCATGGCCGCGCGCGGCGTGCGGAAACGGGTCAGCGAGCGCCCTCTGCGGGCGCCGAACGGGGGCGGCGCGGCCCCTGCGGCTCACGATCCGTCTGCGTCCTCAGAGGGACCGCGAGACTGGCGGTTGCGTCGGCGAGGCGCGTTTTCTCGACCGGCGCTTGCCTCTCTCGCCGCGGGCGCTGGGGGTTCGGGCGCGTCCGCATCCCGGCCGGCCGTCCGATCGGTCACCACATCGACGATGCGCTCAACCGTTTCGAGAATTCCGACCGCCTTCGCAAGGCCAGGATGCTGGCGAGCGCGGGAAAGCCGTTTCGTCGGATCGTGGGACGCATCGGGCGGACTGGCGCAGGCGTCTTTGAGACGGGCGACGCTCTCGATCACGCCGATCGCCGCAGCCGGTATTGCCCGCGCTGTCCTGATCAGCCCCGCCGGCTGGTCGGCGACCGCGGGCTGCGCCGGCGATTCGCTCCCGCCGCGAGCGAGCGCATAAACCCGCATCGGCCGGACGATGTTCTTGAGTTCCTGTTCGCCGAGGTCGACGAAGCTTTCCGGCAGCCTGTCGCGCACCTGCCGCCAAGCGTCCTCGGAAAGACAGA
>NZ_JBKQOT010000522.1:0-7772 GCF_052145395.1 Roseiarcus sp. | reverse complement strand
TCCAGGGTGGACAGCTAGACAACGACGTCAACGGCCTCGTACAGGCGGATCGAACCGCGTTGCTGGACACTTGGCGCTGGTGGATAAAATCAAACGCTTGGCGCCCGACTGGAGTGGCAGGAGTGCGCAATACTGAGCTTCACGGCTGACGTGAATTCCCCCGCTGGGCGCGCGCGAGGGCGAACTACGGCCTCACGAGTCTTGCGGGGGAACTGGGGCTCAAGTGGCTCTCGGTACGAGCCGCGCGCTCTTCATCAAGTCACTTAGTAGGTCGGCCAGTTCCGGGATACGCGGAGGGCCCGCCTTCCTCGAAAGCTCTTTCGACACGTCCGTTGAAGTGTTTGGTTGAAGTGTTTGATCGCGTTGTAAAGCCTTCCCCATCGGTCGGCTGGCGACCTGTCTCCTTGGCTGTAAGCGTCCCAGTCGCGTCTGCACCCGAACCACCGCGCGCAACGGTCAGGGCCAAGTAAGTCTGGATGACACAGTTCTCGAAATGACCGAGAGCCTGCTACGCTCTCGACGTTCGCCCTATCCGACCTTTCTTCAATGTCAAGCAGAGCGACCCTCGTAATCGAGAATGGCAAAAAGGCGTTGGCCGTGGCGCGCGCTTGCCGGATGGGACTGGATAGAAATCTTCCAGTAAAGCGAAGATCTTTCCCGGATTGCGCCAAGGAGCGCGTGCGAAAAGCTCGGCCCCCGCGCTTGCGCGTCGTCGAGCATCTGCCCGACGGCCGCCAAGATTTCCGATCAGCGAGGCGCCATTTTGCCGCTTCGAACGCGTCGGGTTGATCGGGATCAACCCAAAGTCTGACAAACTATGCATGAGGTTAATGGACGGAAAGGGTCTGAACCGGGAGGTGGACGATGAGGGGTTGTATTGTCGCTCATCGACGACCGGTGGAGCCCGCCCCGAGCTAAGGACTTGGAGGAAACAGCCCATGAACGTCATCGAAAACGTGACCCGCAAACTGGCTTATGATCTGTGGGATCATGCGGGCAGGCCGAACTGTCGAAGCGACGAATTCTGGTTCGCCGCGAGATTCGAATTCGAACGCAGGGAGGAGACGGGAGAAATACAAGTCTAGCCACGGAGCCCATTCTGCGAGCTTGACGCGATCCTGCGCAGCGGGACAGCCCACGCCGGTCGGATGGCGGCGCATTGACGGCGCGACGCGCAGGACCGGTAGGCGGATCGCCATTGACGCAGGGACCCGAAGGCTCGGAGCGCGGCGAGAAATGCAACCTCCACTGTCGCGGTCTGCAATGTCCGCTTTACGCCGACTCCCGCGTCAGGTCTTGACCGCTGGAATCGATCTCAGCCGACCGGAAATGACGTCAGGACGGCGTGGGCGCGTCGGCTCGCAACAGCTTCTCGTGCTTGAGCTCGGCCCACAGGGCGGCGGGAATCGGATGGGCGAACGCCCCAAGGTTGCGCTCGACCTGGCCGACCTTGATCGCGCCGGGAATGATCGAGGCGACGATCGGATGGCCGAGCGGAAACTGCAGCGCCGCGGCGGCGAGCGGAACGCCGTGCCGCTTGCACACGGCCTCGATCTTCGCCACGCGCGCGAGAATTTCCGGGCCGGCGGGCTTGTAGTTGTACATTGCGCCCGGAACGGCGCCGGTGGCGAGAATGCCGGAGTTGTAGCCGCCGCCGATCACAATCCCGACCCCGCGCTCGGCGCAGCGAGGAAATTCCCCGTCCAGCACGTCGGTCTCGAGCAGCGTGTAGCGCATCGCCAGCAAAAAGAAGTCCATGTCGAAGGCGTCGAGGAAGCGCGGAATCGAACCCGTCGTGTTGAGCCCGGCGCCGATGCCCTTGATCGCGCCGGAATCGCGCAACTCGGCGAGCGCGCGCCATCCGCTCACGGTCAATTGATTGAAATAGGCGTCAACTGCGGCCTGGTGTCTGTGACTAAAGCTGTCGAGATCGTGGACGAGCAGCAGATCGACACGGTTGATCCCGAGCCGCTGCAGGCTGTCCTCGAACGAGCGCATCACGCCGTCGTAGCCGTAGTCGAACACGGTCTCGAAATCGAGCCCGCCGATCCATTGGCCGCGCTCGAACGGCCCAGGTTTCAGGGGCCTCTTCAACAGCCGTCCGATCTTGGTCGACAGGACGTAGTCTTCGCGCGCCCGACGGTACAGCGCCCGGCCGAGCCGATGCTCGGCTTGCCCGCGGCCATACCACGGTGACGTATCGTAATACCGGACCCCGCCGTCCCAGCCGGCGGCGATCAGCTCCGCCGCCTCCTCGTCGCAGACCTTGTCGAACACGTCGCCGAGCGGCGCCGTGCCGAGCCCGATTTCGCTGACCGAAACGCCCGTCCTCCCGAGCCTGCGGACGCCGATCGGCGCCGCCCTCATTCCTCAGGCTCCGTGTCGAAGCGCAGCGGATAGCCGCGCGAGGCGCCGTACTCGGTTCCGCGCGCGGCCTTAGTCTCGGCGATGTCCTTGGCGAAAACGCCGACGACGCAGACGCCCTTCTTGTGCGCAGTCAGCATGACGCTCAGCGCCTGCGACTCGTTCATGCGGAACACCGCCTTGAGAACCTCGACCACGAAATCGCGCGGCGTATAGTCGTCGTTGAACAGAAGGACCTTGTGCAGGCGGGGACGGTCGACCTTCATTTCGGTCTTGGTCCGAATCCTGGTGACGGTCTTGCTCATCGTGGCCCCCGGAGGCAGGCTGGATGCGTCGCTGGCATCCTCGCATGCGGCGCGCCGGAGTTTCAAGCGCGCCGGCGACACTCTTGCGAAGCCCGGCGCGCTCCCGTTCGAGAAAGGTCCGCCATGCTCAACACGCGACAGAAGGTTCTGCGCAATTTCTGGTACGCGACTCTTCCGATCGATGCGCTGAAAGAGGGACCGCAGCCCTTCCGCCTGCTCGGGGAGGACATCGTGCTCTTTCTCGCACGCGACGGCGAGCCCGCGGCGCTCGAGGACCGTTGCCGGCATCGCACCGCAAAACTGTCCAAGGGCTGGCTCACGGACGGGCGCATCGTGTGCGGCTATCACGGCTGGGAGTACGACCGCTCCGGCCGCCTCACGAGAATTCCGCAGTTCCCGCCGGAACAGGCCGTGCCGGAGGCCTGCGTCCAGGCCTTTCATGCGCGCGAGCGCTACGGCTACGTCTGGGTCTGCCTCGGCGAGCCGCTGATTGACATTCCCGACCTGCCGCAGGAGGGCGATCCGACCTTCCGCCGCATCCACCAGTTCGACGAGCGCTGGAGTTGCTCGGCGCTGCGCATGATGGAGAATTCGTTCGACAACTCGCATTTCTCCTTCGTCCACAAGAGCACCTTCGGCGACATCGAGCAGCCGAAGCCGGAAAGGTATGAGCTCAACGAGACGGATTACGGCTTCGTCGCCGAGACGATCGTCCCAGTGAAAAACCCGCCTCAAGCCCACCGGGTGACGGGGACGACCGAGCCGTGGACCAGACGGAAGATGCGGAACGCCTGGTACATGCCGTTCTGCCGGACGATGGACATGGAATATCCGTCGGGCCTCAGGCACGTCATCTTCAACTCTGCGACGCCGATCGACGACGGCTCGATCCGGCTGGTCCAGGTGCTTTTCCGCAACGACCGCGAGGAAGACTGCTCGACCGAGGAGTTGCGCGCCTGGGACCGGGCGATCATCGAGGAGGATCGCGAGGTGCTGGAATCGACCGACCCCGACGCAATCGTCGACATGAGCCGCAAGCTCGAGATGCACATGCCCTCCGACCGGCCGGGGATGCTGATGCGGCAACGGCTCAATGCGCTGCTCGAAGCGCACGGCGAGCACGAGGTCCCGAGCTGACCCCGAGGGGGAGGATTCGGCAGGTCAATCTGGAGGCGAGTTGACGCGCGACATGAATTCATGAAATTATGCTCCCAACTTTAACGCGCAGGGGGACCCTTCGCGAAATACCCGCCTGGGGAGTGCGGAGACTGCGGATGAGTGCGCTTATCAAATACGGTATCGTTCTGGCGTCGGGCGTGGCGATCGGATTGTATGTCCACGGGACAATGGGCCTCGAGCAGGTGGCCAAGCTCCCGCGGATTGATGAGATCAACATTCTCATCAGCAACAACTTCGCGCGCGCGAAACCGGAAGCGACCGCAATTGTCGTCGACTCGACCGACCCGAGACGTGTTGACGAGGACCTTGACTTTTTGATCGCGAAACGGCTCGGGACGCTCGAAGGGTGGCAGACGTTCCTGGCCGCCCACGCGGGCGGGGCTCATGCCGAGTCCGCGGAGGCCGAGATCGACAAGCTGTCCCTGCTCGTGAAGGCTACCGAGCCAGCCGCCGCTCAAGTCGTGGATCGCGCGTCCCCCGAAGTCAAAGTTGAGAGCGACGCAGCGGGTCCGTCTCAGCCTTTGGAAGTCGCGGCGCTTCCAGTCGACGACGACTGCAATCATGATGGGGACTGTCAGGGGGCGCCGCGCAGCGACCCTTCCAGCAACGAAATTAGGCGCCCCGCGAGCGAATCGGAACCCGGGAAAGTTGGACCGCAAGTCGCGGATCTCGTGGATGATGACGTGGCCACGGCGCCCACCCCGCCGATTCCTCCCGCAAAGCCCGGTCCAGACCGAGGCGCAAAACCGCGAGCGACTGCGCCTCACCGCGAGGCGACCGTCTCCTCGCACATCGTCCCCGTCCACCATCAGCGCCCGTGCACGGTCAGATTCGAATGTCATTGGAAGACCCAACCCTTGCCGCCTATCCTCATGGCGCTTTTCGGCGTGAAGCCAAAGCACTCGAGGGGGGTTATCGGACAGATGGTTGCCGACGCGAGGCCCTATGATTTACGGGGAAGGTGACGCCTGGCTGGTCACCGCCAGGCTCGCCTAAGTCCGCACGCGGTGGATCGTCGTACGGCCGCCGAAGCACGCTCTTCGGCAATGCACAACACGAAATCGAGTGCCGACTTCGACGCCGTCGACCCCGTGGCGAAGGCGGCGCGCTGGCTGCCCCCGCGGCGACCTGCGAAAGCCTGACCAAGCTCGACCTGTCGAACCGGTCTCTACCCCTGCCGGGGCGGGGAAGGCTTCACCAAGACCGACATTTTGACCCCGCTGATGGCCTGGGTCGAAGAGGGCAAGGCGCCAAAAAGGCTGGTTCTCTCCGGCGACGGCGGATCGCGGCCGGTCTTCCCCTACCCCGCCGTCGCCGAATACGACGGCAAAGGCGACCGGGCCGATGCTGCGTCGTGGCGGCCGGCCGCTCGACCGAGCCGCCGATCCGTCCCTGGATCGGCGAAGCCTTTTTGTCGCAGGGGCGAAGTAGCGGCGCGGGCAGGCTTGCGCCTCCGCCTCGCCGGCCGCATATTATCCATAGGTTTTGTGGGAGGTGTGCCATGACCATGCGGACCGCTCTGGCGTTCGTCGCGATACTCGGCGCGCTGGGCTCGTCCCCAACGCGCGCCGGCCCCTGCGCGGACGACCTGTACAGGGCCGACCTGGAGGTCGGGAAACGGCTCGACGAAATCGCGGGACGCGGGAAACCCGCGGCGGAGTCGACCTTCGCCACCACGCACCATCAGCCGACCCCGGCGACCATCGCCGGCGCCGAGGCACAGGTCGGCGACATTTCCGAGTCGCAACTGGACGCTGTGCGCGGGTTCATGGTTGAAGCGCACAAGGCCGACGAGGCGGGCGACAAGGCGGCCTGCGAGAAAGCGATTTCGGGGGCGCGGAACATCCTCGGCATGTAGTCGGCGAAGCTTCGCGCCGACGACGCGGACAGCGAAACGCGAGGTTGCGGCTTGGGGAGCGATTGATGAGCCACGCGTCTTCATCTCAGGAAGCGCGGGCCGAAGTCGAGCGCACGCCGCCGCGCTTGCCCGCCGCCGCGGTCGAAGGCGCGCTCGAGCCGTCGTTTCCAGTCTGGGGCCTCGTCTGGCGGTCGATCGTTTCGGCTGTCGGCCTGTGGTCCGTGGTCGCAGCGCCCTGGGCGGGGGTCTGGTTCTACAAATGGATCGCCGAGCGGATCGCCCTGCCGGGCGCGCGTGGATTGACGCTCGACGCCGACGTGCGCGACGCCTGGCCGCTGTTCGTCGCCATGGGCCTCTCCGGCTGGCGGGAAGACGGACTGGGCGACGTTCTGGACAGCAAAGCCGCCCTCGCGGTTTCGGTGCTGATCGAGGCCGCGCTCTGGGCGTGGCTGGTGAAATGGTTCGTCGCGCGCCTCCGTTCGAAGGCGGGAACGGCCCGCTGCGGTTTCGAAGGCTCGTTCCTCGGTCTCGCCGCCTGGACGGTCCTGTTCTACATCGGCGTCGTATCGGTGATCGGCTGGGCCTGGGCGATCAAGAACATGCTCCGATGGATCGTGGGCCGGATCACCGGCCCCTTCGTGGTCGAGTTCCACGCGTCCGGATCCGAGATTCTGTGGCGGACGGTCATTCTGCTGCTGGCGTGCGTCCCGATTGTCTCCATCCCCTGGGCGCTGAAGCGCTGGACGAACTGGATGGTCTCGCAGTTCTCGGTGCGATGAGGCGGCGGCGAAATGCTGACGGCAGGCGTAGACCGGAGCGAAAGAGGAGCGGCGAAAACATCATGATCAGGACTGTTACGGTGGCCATCGCCTTGCTTCTCTCGGCGGCGGGAGCCGCGCAAAGCCAGCAGATCCTTCAGACCGGACCCATCTGGAACAACGGCGACGCCAATGCGAAGTGCCCGGCGGTCTGCGCGTCCGTCGGCGCGCCGTGGTCCGGGCAATGGTGGACGACACAGCCCGGCGTCGCGTCCGTATGCATTTGCGGCGGCGGAACCGGGGCGCCCCCCGCCGAGAGCGCGTCGTCGGCGTGCCAAGTCGGCCCGGAGGGCCCGTGCGGGGGCTGCGCGATCTCCTGTACCGGCGGCCAGCAGGCGTCATGCAAGAGCGGCTTCGCGCCAAGTGGGGAAAATCGGTGCGTGGTCAGAGCGAAATGCGTCTGCGAGTGACGAGGCGGCAGCAGGGGCTGGCCAGCGCTCCCGCTAACGGCTTTTCTCTTTGACGTCGCAATTCCATTCGTCTCGCACGGCGGGTTGTCACCGTGCGACAGCCGCAGCGCCGCCTCTTGCGACCGGCGCGAACGCTGGAACGCTGAATTGCACCTGAGCGCGAAGGCGCCCCGAACTGACCTCGAAACCCGTGGCCCACCATGCTGATCGGGATCCCTGCGCGTTCAGCGGCGCGGGGAAATGCTGCGGCGCCGATCCTGCGCTTCTCTTGACCGTGCGAAAGCGACAAAAAAAGACCGCCGCGAAGGCGGTCTTTCAGAGGTTTGAAGAACGTCCGCTCAGGCGGCGACCAGGGCGCCGTTCGCCCGGCGGAAGCCGGCGAAGGCGAGGCCGGCGAAACCGAGACCCATGAGCGCCCAGGTCGCGGGCTCCGGCGCCGCCGACAGGGTCACGCTGTCAGTGTTTCCGGTATCGCCGTTGTACATGGAGTAGGTGCCGGTCACGAAGGTCGGGCTGCTTTCCGGTCCGGTGTACAGCTGCGCGCCGAAGTAATTGTTCCAACCGCCGCCGTTGCTGGCGTTGTAGAAGTAGTAGTTGTAATCATCCGTTGCGAAATCATAACCTGATTGATATCCGTCCACTGACGGCATCGTGGGCAGATCGAACGAGGTCTCCCCATCCGGACCGGTCAGCTCGAAAATTGTCGTGGAGGAGGCGTGCGCGACGCCGACCACCGCCTGCGCGAGCGCCAGGGCCAGAGCCAATGACTTGATATTCATGTCCGAGTTCCCCTCGAACTGATCGTTCCGCGATCGCGTGGCCGCCGGAAATTCCGGAA
>NZ_JBKQOT010000521.1:0-2616 GCF_052145395.1 Roseiarcus sp. | reverse complement strand
AATCTCTCGCTCGATCTCATGGCCGGCTTCGGCGCCAATGGCGGCAATTTCGGCGTGATCCGCTTTCCGGGCGCGACCGGCAATACGGTCGACAATTTGCCCTCCTACGATCTCGTCCCGTCCGCCGCCATACAAGCCCCGATGACAGCGGCGAAAAACGCTATAAGCGTCGTAACTCCGTGGGACAGCACGCCGATGGACTATGGCCTGCAACGCGCGCTGGGCGGCGCGGCGCCCCCGTATTTCTCGCCCGCGCCGGGCGACATTGCCAATGACGTGCGTTGGATGTTGTTGCTGTCCGACGGCGCGTGGAACGTCGGCGCCGATCCCCATACGGAGATAGGCAATCTGGCGGCCAAGAACATCAAGGTGTTTTCGGTCGGCTTCGGCACGGCGGGGCAGTTCGACTCCCAGACTCTCACGGATCTCGCCACGGGCACGGGAGGCCAAGCCTATCAGGTCACGGTCGACCCGAACTACGACTACAACCAACTGGCTTCGCAGTTCAAAGCCGCGCTCAAGACCGGCCTCACCTCGCTGAGTTCGGCGGCCGATCCGGATGCGGTCTATGTTTACGGCGATCCGCCGGCCGCGCACGCCATCGTCATCACGCCTTACGACACCAAGGTCGCTTTTCTCATCACCTGGGACACGCCGCAAGTTGATCGCCTCGTTCTCACCTTACAGACGCCGCTCGGCGAAACGCTGGACCCCAACAACGCCGCGATAGGCGCCTATCCCGGCGTGACCTTCACGCAAAGCAACCGCCACGCGCTCTATATGGTCGACAGCGCCTATCTCGTGGGCGCCGGGGGGCGCGCGCGCTACGGCGTTTGGAGCATGATCGTCCAAGGAGCCGTGCTCGACACGGCGACAGCGGCGGATGTGCGCGAGTTGGAGCGCTACGCCTACGACGCCATAGTGGAATCCTCGCTGCGCCTGTCGGCGAGCCTCGGTTCGACGCGGAAGAGCGCGGGCGAGGAGATCGAGATCGCCGCCGTTCCGACGCTGCGCGGTCTTCCTTTGACCAAAGCGAACGTCGCCGTCACGATATCCGGCCCCGGCGTCAGCGTCGATAACTGGCTCGCTGGCATTCCCATCACCGCCACCGAATATGCCGCCGCGAAGGACAAGCTCGGCCAAAGCGACGTCAGCGCGCTCTATATCAAGGCCTATGTGGTTCAGCAGAAAGGCTTCGTCTACAACGCGGCGAGCAACAGCGTGACGATCCCGCTGATCGACGAAAGGGGCGACGGCCATTACAGCGCCAAATTCGCCGCCACGAGCGTGCCGGGGCCCTATTCCTTCCTGGTCAGCGCTCAGGGCCAGACCCCCGACGGCGTCGCCTATCTGCGCCAGAAACCGGCCAATGTCGTCAGCGCGGCCAAACCCGATCCGACATTCACGCTTTTGGATTGGAATTACCAGAGTTTTGCCGGTTCCACGACGCTGGTTCTCACCTTCACGCCGCGCGACCGTTTCGGCAATGTCGTTCTGCTCGATCCCGCGCGGCCGAATTTGATTGGCGTCTCGGTCCAAGGCGGCGCCACAGCGAGCCCGGTAACGACGTTGTTTGACGGCGCCTATTCGGTCACGATCAGCTATCCCTCGACCGCAACGCCAAGCGTCTCCGTCTCGGTGCTGGGCGTCCCGCTGCTGAAAGGCGAGACGCCCCCGAACCCCGCGACGCTGTTCTTCGCCAATCGCGTGTTCGACTACCGGCCCGGGCTGGAGGCCGCGCCGGGCGCCAATGCGCATCAGGACGCCTCCGCCGTGCTCGGCGACATCCGCACGCGGACGACCTTCCTTTCGCTCGGCGCCTATGGCGCGGTGACGGTCGGCGTCACGGGCGACGCGATCCTCGCCGATGGCGCTCACGATGTCGTCGTGTTCGTACAGCCCGACGTGGACCGGCGCGCCTATCGCGTCGACGCGCAAGACGCGGACTGCGGCGAATGGGTCGAGGTTGGCCATTCCCCGGGAACTTCGCAGGCATTCAGTCTCCCGCGGGCGAGGCTGCGCGCGGCCTCGCTGGTGCGCATCGTCGATCTGAGCGGACGGACGCGCGTGGCCGGGGCGCCGTCCGCGACGCCGGGCGTCAGCATTCGCGGCGTCGGCTTCGCGCGCCTGCTGGCCGCCAGCTACTGCATGGGAAGACGCGATTGCTGCGAATAGCGAGCCGCGCCGGCTCGTCAAACAACTTGCCTAACTGCTCGAGGCTGCGCGCATGGCTTTCGACGTATTTCCCGATCCGAATACAGCGGCGACCCTCGGCAAGCCCCCGTTCAAGCCGATAAGTCTCGCGGCGGGCGAGACCATGCGCGCGTTTGTCAAACTGCCGCAGCACGTCGGGCCGGACCCGACGCAGCCCGGCGTGCGCGCGACGTTCGTGCGCATCGCGCTGTGGCGTAAGCCGCCGGCGCCGGCGCTGACGCCCGGGGTCGAAATAGTCGCAATGGATCCGACTTCGAGCGGCTTTTCGCCGCGGGTCGTCGACCCCGCAGTGTCCTATTCGATCGCCACCGGCGTTCAGCTTTTTGATTCCGTCAACTCCACTAGCGCCGCCATCGCCTACTTCGCCCCTCCTGCCGCCAACAACGTGCATCTCTTGAAGGC
>NZ_JBKQOT010000520.1:0-3780 GCF_052145395.1 Roseiarcus sp. | reverse complement strand
GATTACCGGTCGCCGTTCCCGTTCACCGGTAAGCTCGACAAGATCACCTTCGACCTCGGTCCGACGCTCATGACGCCGGAGGCCATCAAGGCGATGATGGAGGAGCTGGCGAAGAAGCGCGATCGGTGAGGAGAGTTCGACGACTGAGGTTGGCTGCCAACGTGGAGGGAAGGTTCTAATGAGCACATATAAACTTACAATCGCTGCCGCGTTTTCGGTGACCCTGGTTGCGCTTGCGGCGCCGGCTTTCGCGGCGGGGCAGCTCGCGTATTGCAAGGCGGACGCGGAACGCCTTTGCCCAGGCGTTCGTCCGGGCGGCGGCGCGCTGAAGAACTGCCTCAAGGAGCACGAAAACGAGGTGAGCATCGGCTGTGGGAAAGAGCTGAAGAAGCTCAAAGCCGAAATGGGGAAGTGAGGGCGCGGTCGGCTTAGAGCCGCTCAAACTGTCGAAGACCGTCAGGCGGCGCGCTTCACGCCGCCTCTCGGCGTCCTATCGACGGGGTGCAGGCCGTCCTGGCGACGACGTGACGATCGGGTGGGAGCCGCGCAATGCGGCCCTCCAATCGGAATCTGGGGGTTGTCTGGAATTCATAAACTGCGTCTAGAGGGAGGCGCTGGGTTGGCCGCGCCGATTCGCACTTTGCGGCGGAGGGATGAGATGCGACATCGAGGACAGGGAACAATGGAATTGAAGTTGCTTGCGCGCAAGCGCCCGTCCGGAGCCTCGGCGGCCGCATTCGCGGCATGTGTGGCGGTCGGCCTCGCCGCGCATCCGTCGCTCGCCCAGAACGCGCCGGCCCCGACGGCGCCGGCTCCAGCGGCGCCCGCCGCTCCGGCTCAACCCGCTTCTCCGGCGCCCTCCCTCGAGCCCAAGGCGATCGAGATTCTCAAGGCGACGAGCCAGAAACTCGCCGCGGCGAGGACCCTGGCCTTCACCGCGGTCAGCACCTACGAGCGCGCCGCCCGCAATGGACAGCCGCTCTACTACAGCTCGATCCACGAGGTGACGGTCGAGCGGCCCGACAAGCTCAGGGTCATCACGCCCGGCGACGGCACGCCGGACGAATTCTATTACGACGGCAAGACCATGATGGCGTACGTGCCGTCGTCCAACGTGGTCGCCGTCGCGGACGCCCCGCCGACGCTCGACAAGCTGCTCGACGAGGCCTGGGAAAAGGCGGCGATCTACTTTCCTTTCGCCGACGTGCTCGCGTCCGATCCTTACGCGGAACTGTCGAAGACGCTGAAATCCGCCTTCTACGTCGGCCGCTCGATCGCAGTCGGCGGCGTGCCGACCGACATGATCGCGCTCACGGGCGACGAGGTCGCGGCGGAAGTGTGGATCGGCGTCGCCGACCATCTGCCGCGCCAGGTGCGCGTCGTCTACGCCAACGAGCCGGCGCATGCGCGCTACCAGACCGTGTTCTCGAACTGGCGGCTCAACCTCCCGGTCTATCCGGCGACGTTCGCCAATCCGAAGGCGCTCAAAGCGGAGCACATCGAGTTCGCCCCGCCCGGCGACGCAACGCCTCCGCCGGAGGTCAACCAGCCGCCCGCGGAGAAGAAACAATGAGCCCCGCTCGTTCAAGAGGTCATGCGATGAAATCCTTGATGCTGGCGGCGACGGCCGCGCTCGCGGTCGCGGCCGCGATCGAGCCTGCGGACGCCTGGATGCGGGCGGGCGGCGGCTTTGGCGGAAGCTGGGGCCATACCGCCGGCGGCGGCTTCTATCACGCGGGCGACGCCGGCGGGTTCTCGCACGCCACGGAAGTGGGCCCCGGCGGCGTCGCGCACGAGAGCGACGCGGGCGGCGCCTGGCACGGCTCGGCGGCCAACGGCTACGGCGCCTATCACGGCGGCGACTACGGCGGCTACTACCACGGGACCTACGCCAACCCTTACGGCGCGTATCACACCGGGGCCTACGGCGCGTACTACCATCAGCCCGTCGTCGTGAACTCATACGGGGCCGGCTGCTACAATTGCGGCTACGGCGGCTGGGGCGCGGCGGCGGCCGGCGCCGCGGTTGGCGCGGCCGCGGTCGGCGCGGCCGTGGCCGCAACGACATGGCCGGTCGGCGCGACATACGGCTATTTGCTGGCGGGCTGCGTGTATGTCCACCGGCCGATTCGCTCCTGGTACCAGTGTCCCTCGGGCTGGCTCGAGCCGGTCTATGGGGCGAACGGCCTCTACTATCGGGTCGTGCCGGCGCCGCTTTGAGCGCGCGCGACAGCGCCTTTCGCCAAACGCCTCTAACGGATCAGATTCGCGACTCAAAAAGTCTAACAGAGACGGAGCAAACAGCATGCGGAAGACCATCATGATCGGCCTGTGCGCGGGCCTCGTTGCGCTCGTCGCAGCGCCGCTCGGCGCAGCTGCCCAGGATGCGATCTCCGCACCCGGTCAGAAGACGATCGGTCAGCCGGCCAAAGACGCCATGATCCCGTCGCTGGCGGTCATTAATTCGCGCGGGGCAAACCTCCAGGGCTCCACTCTGACGCTGACCGGCGTGTCGCCAAATTCCATCGTCTTCGCCGATCGGCCGTTCCGGGCCGCTGGGCACGTCCTGACCAAGCATTTCATCAGGGAATGGGACGAGGGAAGCGACAGTTTCGCCAAGGATCCCCCGAACGCCACGATATCGGTGCTCGGCGCGGACGGCGAATCCGTCGAGGACGCCGTCGTGGTCCTGAAGGCGCCAAAGCTCGAAGGCGACAATTTGACATTCGAAGTGTCGGTTCTCGAAGGAAACCTGGCTAAGGCGACGGGACCCGCGTCGCTTTTCATCGACTGGTTCGCGGCGCGCGGCTACGGCGGACGGGCGGTCGTCGGCGGCGTTGGCTATCATGGCGGCGCGTGGGGCGGCGCATGGCATGGGGCCTGGTACGCTCATCCCGTCGGGGTGGGAGCAGGCGCCGCGATTGGCGCGGCTGCAGTCGGAGCGGCGGCCGCAGGCGCATACTATCACCCGTACTACGCGCCGCCGCCGCCGGTGGCCTGCGGCTACTACCCTTATCCGCCTTGCTACTGAAAACGACAGCGCGCAAGGAAGCGTCAACGAACGCGGCCGCGGCGCGCGTTCACACGCAGTTCACCGAAACCGCCGTAAGACCTCAAATGTGGAGTCCCGAATGAAAAAGTTCCTGCTGATGTCAAGCGTTGCGATGATGGCGATGGCCGGCGCGGCCAAGGCCGATCCTGTCGATCTCTCGGCCTATGCCGATGCGAACGGCTTTATCGACGTGCAGGCGCTGACCTGCGGCCAGCTCGCCAACACTTATCAGGAAGACGCCAACGCGCTGTCGAGCTGGTACAGCGGCTGGTACAACGGCCTTGCCCACAAGCACTACGCCGACTTCAAGAAGGGCCGCATCCTTGAGCATCAGGTGATCGAATACTGCAAGCAGCACCAGGACCAGAAGATCATCCACGCCATCGCCGTGCTCCTCAAGGAGGACCGCGCCGAAGGCCTGATGATGGAGAAGTGAGGGGGGGCCCCATGAGAAATCTGCTCTTATCGACCGCGCTTTGCGTCGCGGCGCCTCTGTGTCTGGCGAACGCGGCGGACGCCCAGCAGACCGTGACTTTCCTCTGCGCGGCGCCGGCCGGACACGTGTGCCAGTTCGCGGTGCACACGGGCGGTTCGCAAGTCGCTTTCGCCTTGCCTTCTGGCGAGCGAAAGGAGGTGCCGTGAATCACGCCGCATGCCGACAAATACTGTGTCTGCGACCCCGGCCCGGTGACGCCTGACTGCCAGGCGCCACGCCTCGATCATTGGTG
>NZ_JBKQOT010000519.1:0-3371 GCF_052145395.1 Roseiarcus sp. | reverse complement strand
CGCCGACGTTGTCGAAAGTGATGTAGAGCACGTTCGGGCTCTCGATCAGGCGGTCATAGGCGATGACCGGAATGCCTTCATCGGTCGCCTTCTTGACCGCCGGCAGGATCGCTTTGTTGTCCATCGCCAGGATCAGGAGCACGTCCGCGCCCTTGGCGATCAGGCTTTCGACGTCGGTGAGTTGCTTAGCGGGCGAGGCCTGTGCGTCGGCCGAAATGTATTTCGCCCCGGCCTTGTCGAGAACCTCTTTGATCGCCTTCTCGTCGGTCTTCCAGCGCTCTTCCTGGAAGTTCGACCAGGAGACGCCGACCGTGATGTCCTTCGCCGACGCGGCGAAGGACATCACGCTCGCGGAAGCGAGCAAGGCCGCCCCGACCGCCAACTTGTATGCAACTTTCATTTCTTTCCTCCACTAGAGGCCCCTTCGAGGACCGACGTTCGGATTCCTCTCGCGGACCGGTTACAAGCTCTTGGATCGCTATCTCACCGGGCGATCGTGCGGGACCACGACACTAGCCTTTGACGCCGCGCGAGCGCAACCTTCGGATGCGGTTCCACAGGAGGCCTCGGCTCGCCCGACCGCACTCACGGCAGGTTGTCCCGCATCACGATTTCGACCCGAATCTTCTCCTGTTCGGTAAGAATGGGCTCGCGGCGCGCGAGCGACAGCAGCACCCGGATCGCGGAGCGAGCCTCGTGCCCTGGGTCCTGAACGATGACCGCGTCCAGAACGCCGCGCAGCAGGCCGCGCCGCGTGACCGGCGTGAGATCATGGGCGACGAATACGACATCCGCCTCTCGGCCGGCGTCGGCGAGGGCCTTGACGACGCCCGGCGTTCCCGCCCCCACGTTGTAGAGACCGATCAAGTCAGGATGATCGGCGAGCATCATCGCGGTGAGGGCCTCATTCGCATCGTCCCGATCTCCGCCCTCAACCGGAGTCAGCGGAGCGAGAAGCGGATATTCCAGGCTGATCACCTGGTTGAAACCGAACACGCGCTCGGCGTGGTCACGCAGCGACTGCGACCCGGCGAGGACGCCAACCTTGCCGTTCCGCCCGCACGCGAAACGACCGATCAGCGAACCCGCTGTCCGCCCTGCGGCCACATTGTCGATGCCGACATAATGGTGACGGCGCGAGCCGGGCACGTCGGACACGAGCGTCACGACATGCGTCCCGCCTGCGACGAGGTCGTCGATCGCCGCCCGCACGCTCTGATGGTCGAGCGCCACCACCGCGACGCCTTCATAACGGCCGACCATGGATTCGAGGGCGTCCGCGAGCGCGACAGGGTTGAAAACGTCGACGTTGATCGTTTCCGCGCTAGCCCGCCTGGCATTTAGCCATGCGGTCATCTCCTCAACGGTGCCGACGATCGCCTGCATGAAGACGTTGCCCCCCTCCGGCATGACGAAGGCGAACCGGCTCGTCCGCCGCCGTGCCAAATCCGCCGCCGCCGATGACGGTCGAAACGCATAGCGGTCGATCGTCTCCCGGACCCGCCGAGCGGTGTCCTCGCGCACGCCCGCGCGCCCGTGCAGAACGCGGTCGAGCGTCGCGACGCTCACTCCAGCCTCCCGAGCAATATCCTTCAGCGAGAGGTGGCTTGCTGCCATATCCCAGCTCTTTGGCGTTTGCATAGCAATCAGCGTTGAGGTGCGCAACTCAGAATTTTGAGGGCGGGGTTCGATTGGGCTTGCAGCGGCCAGCCGGAACGTGACAAACAAACGCCAACAATCCGCCGCCTCAGCGGCGAGGCGAAGGGACATGAAACCAAACCTGGGAGCCTTGGCCGCGACCGGCGCGGCGGCGTGCCTCTTGGCGGCCGGCGCCGCCCTCGGCGGGAGTTGGGACGAGCGCGTCTTCGCGCCCGGCACGCATGTCGACTTCGACGCGGTCGCCGCCGCTGGTCCTTCGGCGCTGCCCGCCCTTGTCGAAAGGGGCCGCGAACTCTTCAAGGCCAAGTTCACTACGGTCGACGGCGCCGGACGGCCGAAGGCGACCCAGGCGATCATCCCGACCAAGCGCAAGAGCGGCGTCAATCCGCCGTTCACCCGAACAAGCGGCCCGGATTCGAACTCCTGTTTCGGCTGCCACAACGATCCGATCGAGGGCGGCTCGGGCGACGACGTCGCGAACGTCTTCGTCTCCGAGGGCTTCGAGAGCGCCCAGTTCGACAACATCGACCCCTCGTTCTCGAGCGAGCGTCACACCATTGCGCTCATGGGTGCCGGGCTGATCGAGCTTCTGGTGCGCGAGATGACCGCCGACCTCCAGGCGACCCGTGCGGATGCGGTGAAACAGGCCTGCGCGTCCGGCAAGGAAGTGCGCGCCGACCTCGTCAGCAAAGGCGTGCGCTTCGGCTGGATCGTGGCGCATCCGGACGGAATCGTAGACCTCGACTCTGTCGACGGCGTCGACTCGGACCTCATCATCCGGCCGTTCAGCCGGAAGGGGGTGTTCACCTCGCTCCGCCAGTTCACCATCAACGCGCTCAACATCCATCACGGCATGGAGGCGTCCGAGCGTTTCGGCGTCCGCTGGACGGGAACGCACGACTTCGCCGAGAGCGGCGTGCCCGACGCGATCACGCCCGGCGACGTCTCCGCCCTCGTCGCCTTCCAGGCGACCCTGCCGCCGCCGACCGTCAAGACCGACCTTCCCGATGACTGGCGCGCCGCGGCGGCGGAAGGTGCGAAGTCGTTCGACGCGATCGGCTGCCCGTCGTGCCACGTCAAGACGCTGCCCTTGAAGTCGTTGGTCTTCACCGACCCGGCGCCCTACGACATGGCCGGGACGCTTCGCTCGAGCGAGGTCAGGAAACCGATCGTCATCGACCTCTCTGCGCTGCCCTTCGCCAAGACCCTGCAGAAGAACGACAAGGGCGAGTGGCTGATCCCGCTGATGAGCGACTTGAAGCGACATCTCATCGTCGACGAGCAGGTCAACGCGCTCGGCAATGAATTGCAGGCGCAGCGCTTCGTCGAGCGCGACGTTTTCCTGACGCCGCGCCTGAGGGGCGTCGGCTCGACGGCGCCTTACGGCCACCGCGGCGATTTTCGCACCCTCGACGAAATCATCGTCGCGCATGGCGGCGAAGGGCGCGCTTCGCGCGACGCTTATCTGGCGTCCGACAAGGCGACGCGAGAAACAATCATCGCTTTTCTGCGTTCTCTCGTGATCGAGGCGCCATGATGACCCGTCTGTTTTCCAACGATTCGCGCTCGCTATTTGTTCGCCTGATGGCCGCCGCGTCGCTCGGCCTGGGACTCGCCCTGGCGCTGTTCTTCGCCGCGCCGGCGCTTGCCGAGGACGCTCCTCAAAAACCGCTCGGCGATATTCCCATCATGCATGAGGAAGCGGCGGCGGC
>NZ_JBKQOT010000518.1:0-4540 GCF_052145395.1 Roseiarcus sp. | reverse complement strand
ATGGTGCCCAGGGGCGGAATCGAACCACCGACACTGCGATTTTCAGTCGCATGCTCTACCAACTGAGCTACCTGGGCGCCGGGCGGCGCTCGGAGGCGCCGACGGTCCGCGCTTATAGGCGCCGGGGGTGGGGTTGTCCAGAGAGGAGGTGACGGATTTTTGGCGTTCGGCTAAGCTCGCAATTCGACGCGCGCAACGCCTTGAATCGGCCTCAGTCGCTTGGGCATAGCGGGCGTGGCGGCTCGTCCATCCGGTGGAGATCCATGCGTATCGTTCCTCTCGGCTCCCTCCTTCTCGCCTGCGCCGGCGCCATTGCCGGACCGGCTGCGGCCGCGGATCTTCCCAACGCGCCGGAGAACTATCCGGCCCTGTCGCCAGGACCTGCCCAGCCGGAATGGAACCCGTGGTCAGGGCTCTCCGTCGGGGCCGGAGTCTCGGCCTGGGGAGGCAAGGGCGTGAAAGGCGGCGCCGGGGCCGACGGCTATATCGGATACGACCATGTCTTCGACAACGGCGTCGTGGTCGGGGTGCGCGCCGAGAGCGGCTATGGACCCTTCTTGTGGTCGACGCCGCGCGGGTTCAGTCAGTTTACCGGGACGGCTTACGCCGGCGGCGAGGCCACCGTCGGCTATCGCATGGGACAACTCACGCCCTATCTGATCGCTGGCGTGGACCTCGCGCGTCCGACCGCATTTGGGAGCGCCAATCCCCTCGATGCGGTCAACGCGGTCTTCTCCGGCCCGGGCGCGGTCCAGGCTGTCGGCACGGTGGGCATGGGCTTCACCTACCAGGTCACCCCGAATTTCGCGGTCGGCATGGAAGCGCGGGTCTACAAGGCCAACAACCCCAACAATGGGCTGGCGCCGCTTCCCTATTGAGCCTGCCGCCCATGTTGCTTTCGGCCGGGCGACGCGCTACCCCCGGCCCCGTCGTCATCCTCCCGCCGAATGATCCCACATGCTTGAGTTATCCCGCCGAGCGCTGGTTGTTGGCGCCGCAGCCCTTGCGAGCGCGCCCTTGGTTCCGCCTGCCGTCGCCCAGAGCGACGCTCCCCAGGGCGGGGCGACGACGCCTTTCGGCTATCAGGACGTCGTGAAGCGCGCGCGCGACCTCGCCGCGGCGCCCTATGACCCAACCGTGCCGGCGCTGCCCGACGGCCTCGCCAACCTCGACTACGACGCATGGCGCGACATCCGCTTCAAGTCGGACAAGCCGCTGCTGGGCCAGCAGCTCAACGCAACGTTCCGGCTCGAGCTCTTCCACCTCGGCCACCTCTACAAGCGCCCGGTCGTGATCAATGTGCTGCGCGACGGCATCCCGGCGCCGATCCCGTACACGACGAGCCTGTTCGACTACAGGCGCAACAAGGTCGACGCCAACCTGCCGATCAACCTTGGCTTCGCCGGATTCCGGCTGAAGTTTCCGATCAACACGCCGCACGTCTGGGACGAGGTCGTGGCATTCCTCGGGGCGAGCTATTTCCGCTTCCTCGGCCGCGGCCAGCGCTACGGCCTGTCGGCGCGCGGCCTCGCCATCGGCGGCGGCCTCAGGCTCAACGAGGAGTTTCCCTACTTTCGCGAGTTCTGGATCGAGACGCCGGCGCCGAACGCCGAGACGATCGCCATCTACGCGCTTCTCGACGGCGAGTCGGCGACCGGCGCCTTCCATTTCGACCTCGTTCCGGCGCAGGAGACCTATATCGAGGCCAGCGTGACTTTGTTCGCCCGCAAGGCGATCCCGGCGCTCGGTCTCGCTCCGCTCTCGTCGATGTTCTTCGTCGGCAAGAACGACCGGCGCTTCTCCGACGACTTCCGCAGCGAGCTGCACGACTCGGACGGCCTGTTCATGCATACGGGCGCCGGCGAATGGATCTGGCGGCCGCTCAGCAACCCGGCCAATCCGGCGTTGTCGGTGTTCCTCGACCGCGACCCGCGCGGCTTCGGCCTCCTGCAGCGCGACCGCAATTTCAGCGACTACCAGGATCTCGAGCTCGCCTACGAGTTGAGGCCGAGCTACTGGATCGAGCCGCGCGGAGATTGGGGCGAGGGCCAGGTGGAGCTCTTGGAGCTGCCGACCAGCGACGAGACCAACGACAACGTGGTGGCGATCTGGGCCCCCAAGGACGGGCTCGACGCCGCCAAGTCGCTGACCTACGCCTACCGGATCACGGCGCTGACCATGGATCAGGTCCTGAGCCCCGGCGGACGGGCGGTCGCAACCTTCCGCGTCGCCCCCCGCGCGCTCGGCGCGCCCGAATCGCCGCCCCCGGGAGCGACCCGGTTTTTGATCGATTTCGCCGGCGGCGAACTCTCCTACTATATGAGCGACCCGTCGCTGGTGGAGACGATCGCCACGACCTCGAACGGCAAGATTCTGCGCACCTTCCTCACCCCCAACGCCCATACCCGCGGTTTCCGCGCCGGCGTCGACGTCGCGGTCGACCCCGGCCAGAGCACGGACCTGCGCGTGTTCCTGCGCTCGGGATCGAAGGCCCTGACCGAGACCTGGACCTATCCCTGGCGGGCGTGAGGGGAGGGCGGGGCGGCAGGCCCGGAAAGGCGCCATCTTTGGCCGTTCATCGGCGCGCCCCAGCGCGGGAGGAGGGCGCGCGCCGGCAGCTGTTCACGCCGGCACGCGGGTCGCTCCCTTCGCAGACCGCTTCACCCCGTCCCGCCGGAAAGCGTCGGCGCCAAACCGAACGCCATCGCGACGCCGACGGCGAGCGCTGCGACGCCGGCGATCCGGCCGATGAGCCGGCCGCCGGGCGCGAGCTTTTCGATCAGCACGACGATCGCCAGCAGCGCGACCCAGGCGAGGTTCATTACGCCGAACACGAACAGCAGCGCCATCAGCATGGCGCAGCAGCCGAGGCAATAGAGGCCGTGCGAGAGCCCGAGCCGCGCGGCGCCCGCGAGGCCGGGCCGCCACAGCCGCATCAGGAACGACAGCGGCGACCGGCATTTTTCGAGGCAGGCGGTCTTGAGCGGCGACACCTGATAGAGGCCGGCGGCGATCAGGAGGGCGCCGCCGATGCGCTGGTCGCCGAACGCGAGCCCCATGTCGGAAATCGCGCCCGACTTGACCAGCGCCCACTGGATCAGCGCCGCGACGGCGGAGAAGCCGCCCCAGACCGCGAGGTAGAATCCGGCGAAAGCCGTGGTCGAGGCGAACACGCCGCCCTGCTCGCGGGCTCCGCGCGCCAGTTTCCCGTAGAGCAGGATCATCGGCGCAGCCGAGGGCAGCATCATCGCCACCATCATGATGAGCCACATGAGGAAGGCCTCGGCCAGATAGGCGGCCGGCGTGGCGGTGGTCGCCATCGGCCCGCCTTCCATCTCCATATCCTTCATGTCCATGGCGGCCATCGCGTCGTCCCAGGCCGCCATCGCGACGTGATCGCGCCAGAGCCAGAAGCAGGCGAGAGCGACCAGAACCGCAAGGCACCCTCCGACGATCCACCGGTCGCGGATGAGCGCCCGCTCGAGCGCGAGGTCGGACATGGCGCAGACCCCGTCGTCTACACGACGCCGTTCGCGGTCATGTGCAGGTCGTAGACGTGGGAATGCGAGTTTGCGAGGGTCAGCTTGATCGGCCCGTCCGCTCTGGTGCTCCCGCTGGCGTATTCCGCCTGATGATATTCGAACCCCTCGGGCAGATGCACGCTGACACGATGCTCATGCCCGGAGACCGGATTGCGAATAGGCTCGATCGAGGTGTCGATGACGCCGGGGATGCGCACGCGGCCGATTCGCTTGTCGAGGTCGAGGTAGAATTCGATGGGCGCGAACACCGGGTCGTGCATCTTGGCGAAGGTCGGGGCGAAGACGTTGAAGATCGTCGCGCCGGGCGCGGTTTCCTTCCCCGACACAATGGTCAGGAGCGCGTTGCGCTGCGCCTCGGTCGCGTGATCGCTGATGACGAGGAACGCCTCGCCGTTGCCGTAATGGATCGCGCCGGGCCAGGCGAACATGCCGCAAAAGGCGAGCCCGCTCAGATCGACGTCGCCGAAGTGCCCCTTTTCGATCTTGACCGCGGTCATCGCTCGGCAGTCGCCGTGCGTCGGGAGCGTATTGAACTGGCAGGGACAGCCGAAATCGCAGTTGCAATTGGCGATCGAATGACCCTGCATCGACCAGTCGACATAGGCCATCGCAGTCTCCTCCCTCCGCGCGCCGGTCGGCGGCGTCGCGGAAAAAGCCAGCGGCGGACATGCGCCCGCGATCGTTTCGTCCGGTTGCGGCCATTGTTCACGCGAAATTACGCCAATTTCAGGTCGGACCATCGCCGCACTGTGCTCCGCCGGCCGCAGACCGGCGCCGCCGGGCCGGGTCCTGGCGAATTGACGAAAACGTCGCGGTGTTCGGATCGATCTACGGGCGAGCGTCAGCCGCCCACGAAAAAGGGCGCCCGGAGCTCATGAATCCCCTCATTTTCGCGGGACTCGAAAGGGCCTGAATTTGAGAGTCTCCGCTTTGCCGGATGGAGAATCAGCCGGCTGGGGGACGTATGCGCGCGCCGAAGGAGCGATTTGATTTTGTTC
>NZ_JBKQOT010000517.1:0-2960 GCF_052145395.1 Roseiarcus sp. | reverse complement strand
GTCTGAAAACCGGCCGACGCCGTTGCAAACGACCCGGACAAGGCTCCCGGGTCTGCCGAGCGGCGATGCGAACGACATGGCGCCGGATGGCCGCGTCGCCAAAGTCGGACGACGATGTCGGTTCCCGGACCGGGCTTGGAGCTATGGCGAGGCTGGCAAATCGGGGCCCCGGAATGGGGCTGGTGCGGTCAAGAGGACTCGAACCTCCACTCCGGTTAAAGAACTAGCACCTCAAGCTAGCGCGTCTACCAATTCCGCCATGACCGCACGGAACTCCGCGCCAGGCAGCGCGAAGCGGAGGCGCGTCGTCTAGCAAAACGCTCGGGCCCTGACAAGCGCAACGGTGCCGCTGTTACGGCGCCGCAGATCCCCCGCTTATGGGGAGGCGGCGCGCCGACGACGGAGGCTAGACGAGGGGCGACACCCCAGCGTTGTAGGGCGCGGTCGCTGACCGCGCCGGCGGCCTCACCGAGGCCGCCCTATAAGGGTCCGCCCCTCACCCCGTCTCTCTCTGGTGCTCAAAGCGTTGGGGAATCATGCCGCGTCTCCCGCATGCCGAGAATCGCGACAAAGCTGATGGCCGCGGCGCCGGCGATGTAATAGCCGACCCAGGCGACGCCGCCCGCCGCTTCGAGCACCTGCGCGAGCGACGGCGCGAACGAGGCGCCGAGAATGCCGCCCAGGTTGTAGGCGCTCGCCGCGCCGGTGTAGCGCACCTCCGTCGGGAACAGCTCCGGCAGGAGGGCGCCGAGCGGGGCGAAGGTCAGTCCCATTGTTCCGAGCGCCGCGGACAAGAAGACGAGCGCGCCGCCTTCGCCCTGAGCCAGCAGCGACGGCATCGCGAACCCGACGACCGCCGCGACGACGGCGGAGGCGAGCAGCACCGGCCGCCGGCCGAACCGGTCGGCGAGCGCCGCCGAGATCGGGGTCGCGACCGCCATGAACACGATCGCCACGCACAAAAGCTCGAGGAAACGGATGCGCGGAATGCCGAGCGCCTTCACGCCGTAGCCGAGGGTATAGACGGTCGCGATGTAAAAGAGGGCGTAGCAGACCACGATCGCCAGCGAGCCCTGGACGAGCGGCTTGAGATGGCCGCGAAGGAGCGCCGCAAGCGGGACGTCGACCCGGGCGTCTTCGGCGAGCGCGGCCTTGAAAGCCGGCGTTTCCTCGAGCGAGGCGCGCACGTAGAGGCCGATGGCGACGAGGACCGCGCTGAAAAGGAAGGGCGCGCGCCAGGCCCAGTCGACGAAAGCCTGCTCGCCGTAGGCGACGAGGAGGAGCAGGAACAGGCCGGTCGCGATGAAGAACCCGATCGGGGGCCCAAGCTGGGGGAACATGCCGAACCACGCCCGCCGCCCGTGCGGCGCGTTCTCCACCGCCACCAGCGCCGCCCCGCCCCATTCGCCGCCGAGTCCCACGCCCTGCAGGAAGCGCAGCGCGGCGAGCAGCCACGGCGCAGCGACGCCGACTGCGGCGTAGCTCGGCAACGCGCCGATCAGGGTCGTCGCCAGACCCATGGTCATCATGGTGGCGACCAGCGTCGATTTCCGCCCGATCCGGTCTCCGAGGTGGCCGAACACGAAGGAGCCGACCGGACGGGCTAGGAAGGCGATGCCGAAGGTCAAATAGGCGTTCAGGGTCTGCGTTTCTGGCGACGACTTCGGGAAGAACATCGGGCCGAACACCAGCGCCGCCGCCGTGCCGAAAATGTAGAAGTCGTAGAACTCGATCGTCGTGCCGACGAGGCTCGCCAGCACGATCTGCCCGACGCCCGCGCGCCCGGCCGCGCCGGCTGTTCCCTGGAACGTGGTCATGCGGACCCTTCTGTGGCGAGTCTCGGCTCAGATGTGCGGGCGACAGTCCCGCTCGCCCCGCGAAAGCGGAAAGAGGAGCTACCCGACCTTAGGCGCTGTTGGCGCGATTCGACACTGGGCGCACACGTTTTGCGGACATTGCCGACCGCCGCCGCGGCTGGCTCCGTTGAACGGGAAGCTGCTTTTCTGCGCCAAATTGCGACCGTGCCAAATCCCTGGTCGGCTCGGGCGCTATTGCGGTCTGTAATAGGTGCTGAGCCGATTCTTCCGGAGGATTTCATTTCCATCCCGAATGTCCGGGAGCGATTCCCACTCCAATATCTTCTGCTCCTCGGCGCCGATCTTGTTGTCGAGCAGAATCTGCTGCCTCAGCACGCCGAGGAAATGGCGGCCGCCGGCAATCCTCAACTCGTTCCTGTCGCCGATGACGGTGAACAGGAGGATGGCCGATCCGGTCGCCACGGCGATGGAAAGGCACGCCCGAGAGACATCCCCATACATGGTCAGGAAGACCAGCGCCGACACCGGCGCAACGACGGTCAGCGTCGCATACCGCGCGGTTGCCGCGTTGGAAACGCCGAGCGGAAGTCTACCATACGTAATGAGCGCTTGTTCCAGAAGGCCAAACAGCAGGATGGACATCAACACGAAGGACCGCTTCTTTTCATCGCGCGGAAGTTTGCCGAAGTGAATGAAAACGAATACGAAAACTCCAGTCAGGACGGCGCCGACAAGTAAATCGAGCCATAAGATCGGCCCCAAGACCGAGCCCTGAACGAAGACGCCAACAATCGAATTGCCTGTTGCGATAACGAAAAAGCGCAGAGCGTCGAGCGGGCGCGAGAGGAGCACCGCGAGACTTCCGCCTGCGCTCAGTCCCCAAAGATACGCGCCTAGAGAGAATATTGCGCACGAGAAATACGCCAGCAACCCACCGAGGGCGCGGACTCGGAATAGAACCATCGCCAGACCGATCTGAGCAATGTTGATGACCCAGACAATAACGCCGCCAGCCATCGAAAACAAAGCAAGCTCAAACAGAACGATGGCAACGGTCAATATCGCGGCCTTTGCAATTTTTCGATCGTCGCCGAAAAGGAACCACGCAATAAAAACAATCGATGTGATCGAGAAAGCGACCGT
>NZ_JBKQOT010000516.1:0-10040 GCF_052145395.1 Roseiarcus sp. | reverse complement strand
TCGAGCACAAGGAATACATCCGCCGCTACGGCGACGACATGCCCGAGATCAGGGATTGGGTCTGGGGGGGCAAAGGCCGCGCGCGCGCCGCCGCGACCTCGACCGCCGGCGACAACGTCTGAACCATGTAAGCCGGCCCTCGTCGGGCGCTCGGGCGCCTCTCGAGGCGTCCGGCGAGAGCCCAACGCGATAAACGCGGAAACGTCTTAACCTTCAGGGAGTGCGAACCGATGGCGCAAGACAGCGCGACGAACGAATGGCCGAAGCCGCAGGCGACGGACGAGGCGGCGATTCTCAAGAGCTACGGCTCCGGGCCGATGCGCTTCGCCGGAGCGCCCGACGCGCTCTACGAGCGGCTCCTGAAGTTCCACAACGTCGTCGAGCCCGAATCTTCCGACTCGCGGCAGCGCTACGAAGCCGCCGCCCGCGCGGTGCGAGACATCGCTGCGGACCGCTGGCTGCGCACCGACGAGACCTACGCGCGCGAGAATCCGAAGCGGGTCTACTACCTCTCGATTGAGTTTCTCATCGGTCGCTCGCTCGGCAACAACGTCTTGAACCTGATGCTCGATCCCGTGGTCGAGCAGAGTTTTGGCGAAGACAGCCCCGCGTGGTGGGAGATCCTGCACGAGGAGCCCGACGCGGGCCTCGGCAACGGGGGCCTCGGGCGTCTGGCGGCCTGCTTCCTCGACTCGATGGCCACGATGCAATTGCCGGCGATGGGCTACGGACTGCGCTACGAGCACGGCATTTTCCGGCAGAGAATCCGCAACGGTTGGCAGGAGGAGCGGCCGGACAATTGGCTGCGCCATCCCGATCCCTGGGAGGTGGTGCGCCCCACCGAGAGTGTCGAGGTGACCTTCGGCTGCTCGTTCGAATTGCGCGGCGGCGCGCTGCGCATGATTCCGAACAACCCCTCGTCTCTGTTCGGCGTCCCCTATGACCGGCCGGTGATCGGCTACGGCGGCAAGACGGTGAACACCCTCCGGCTGTGGAGCGCGACCGCCTTGCACGCGTTCGACTTTCAGCGCTTCAGAGGCGGCGACTTCGTCGCCTCGATCGCCGAGGCCCTCAACGCGGAATCGCTGACGCGCGTTCTTTATCCGGACGATCACACGGTGCAGGGGCGCGAACTGCGGCTCATGCAGGAATATTTCCTCGTCGCCTGTTCGCTTGCCGATCTCGTTCGCCGGTTTCGGGAGTCGAATTCGGACTGGCGGACCCTGCCCGACAAGGCCGCCATCCAGATGAACGATACGCATCCGACCCTGGCCGTGCCGGAGCTCATGCGCATCCTGCTCGACGAGGCGCATCTGGGCTGGGACGAGACTTGGGACATCACGCGCCGGACGCTCGCCTACACCAACCACACGCTGCTGCCCGAGGCGCTCGAGCGCTGGCCGGTCGACTGGATGCAACTCCTCATTCCGCGCCATCTCGAGATCATTTACGAGATCAACCGCCGGCTGCTCGAAGACATTCGCGCCCGCTTTCCGGGCGACAATGGGCGCGTAGCCCGGACGAGTCTGGTCGAGGAGGGGCAGACCAAACACATCCGCATGGCGAATCTGGCGATCGTCGGCTCCCACAGCACCAATGGCGTGGCCGCGATCCACTCCGGGCTTCTGCGCAAGACGACGGTGCGGGACCTCGCCGAGGCGTTTCCCGAGCGCTTCAACAACAAGACCAACGGCATCACGCCAAGACGCTGGCTTCGCCTCGCAAATCCGTGGCTCGCCGAGGTGATTTCGGCCAGGATCGGCGACGGCTGGATCACCGACCTCGCTGAGCTGAAAAAGCTTAAGCCGCTAGCGGGAGACGCTGCGTTCAGGGGGGACATTCTCAAAGCGCAGCGCGCGTGCAAAGCCCGGTTCGCCGACTGGGTCAAGCGGCATACCGACGTCTCCGTCGACCCGGACTCGATCTTCGACTGCCAGATCAAGCGCATTCACGAATACAAGCGGCAGCTGCTCAACGCTTTGAGGATCGTCGTTCTCTACGACCGATTGCGTGCGAACCCGAATCTCGACCTGCCCCCGCGCACATTCTTCTTCGCCGGCAAGGCGGCGCCCGCCTATTATCTGGCGAAAGTCATCATCAAGTTCATCAACAATCTCGCTCGGACGCTCGACGCCGATCCGGCGGTCCTCGGCAGGCTCAAGGTGGTGTTCCTGCCGGAATACAATGTCACGCTCGCCGAGCGCTGCATTCCCGCCGCTGACGTCTCGAACCAGATCTCGACGGCCGGGTACGAGGCGAGCGGCACCAGCAACATGAAGTTCATGATGAACGGCGCGCTGACCCTTGGAACGCGCGATGGCGCCACGATCGAGATGGCCGAGGAGGCGGGGGAAGAGAATTTCTTCCTGTTCGGCCTCACGGCGGCCGAAGTCGCCGATAGCCGCCCGTGGTACAGCCCATACTGGCACTACCAGAACGAGCCGGAAACGCGCAAAGCGCTCGACTTGATCTTTTCCGATCACTTCAGCCCCGAAGAGCCGGGCGTCTTCGAGCCGCTGCGCGGCGCGCTTCTGACCCACGGCGACCAGTACATGCACCTGGCCGACCTCACCTCCTACCTCAAGGCCGACGCGGCGGTCTGCGAGCTCCGCCGCAAGCCGGATGAATGGGCGCGCAAGGTCATCCACAACATCGCGGCTTCCGGCAAATTCTCCAGCGACCGCACGATCCACGAATACGCGACCGAGATCTGGGACGCGAAGCCCTGTCCGGTGGGGTAGGGCGGAGCGAAGCCACGGGCGTCGCCGCGGCGGCGATTGGCGTCCCCGCCCCTTGTGGGGGACGCGCAGGGGCAAGAGCGTCCGCCTACGAAGATCTGTGCTCACGAAGGCTTCGACCCAAAAGCAAATCGCTCCAGGGCAGGGAGCGCGCGGCTCTATTCCGCCGCCTCGCTCGCCTCCGCCGCGCCCGCCGCCTTGGCGTGGGCGATGGCGCTGCCGACAGTCGCCAGCGTCGACACGCCGCCGAGCTGCATCGTCTCGACCGCGGTCGAGGGCACGATGACGATGGTGGAATTGTTCTTCAGGCCCTCGTACAGCATGTTCATCGCGCGCAGGTGGAAGGCGGTCGGGTTGTCGGCGTAGGTCTTGGCGGCGGCGTTGAACGAATCCGCCACCTGACGCTCGGAATCGCCGAGGATGACGCGCGCCTGCCGTTCCCGCTCGGCCTGCGCCTGCATCGACATTGCGTCCTGGAGCGCCGCCGGGATCAGCACGTCCTTGACCTCGACCGAGATCACGTTGACGCCCCACGGCTCGGTGCGCGCGTCGATGATCCGCTGCAGCTCCGTCCCGAGCTTCTCGCGGCCTTCCAGCATGTCGGCAAGCACGGTCTTGCCGATCACGTCGCGCAGCGCCGTCTGCGCCGCCCAGTTGATCGCCGCCGAATAGTCGGCGACGTCGAGCGCCGCCTTCTTCGGATCGATCACCCGCCAGAACAGCACCGCGTCCACGTCGACCGGCACCGTGTCGCGGGTCAGGGTCTTCTCCGCCTTGAACGCGCTGGCGATCACGCGCACGTCGATGCGGTAGGCGACCGTGTCCACGACGGGAATGATGAAGAACAACCCCGGCCCGGCGAGTTGTTGGAACCGGCCGAGCCGCAGCACGACCGCGCGTTCCCACTGGTTGGCGACCTTGATCGCGCTCGCGACAACTCCCGCGATCACGAAGCTTATGACCGCAATGGTTGCGCTTAGCCCGAAGTCGCCGGCGTTCCCGCTCGGGATGGCGGCCAGAACGCCCAGGGCGAACAGGATGAAGAAAACGAGGCCGGGAAGGGCATTCTGCTGTGGCATCGGGAAACCTCCGTCTCCCCGCCGTTCCCAAGCGAGATATGGGGGGTGCTTCGGCCGGCCACCAGCGGCGCGGTCGAGGGTGCGCGAATTTGTCCGTTGACTCCGCGCCTCCCGCGCCCCCTAGTCGCCGGATCTCGGGAGCCCCTTGGCGGATGGATGACATAGCGCGGACGAACGGCGTCAATTCGTCTTCCCTCGTTCGCGCGCTCGCCGTCTGGGGTCCGGGCATCCTGGTCATGCTGGCGGACACCGACGCCGGCAATGTCGTGACCGCAGCGCAGGGCGGGGCGCAGTGGGGCTACCGGCTGCTCGGGCCGATCCTCCTCCTGATCCCGATGCTCTATCTGGTTCAGGAACTGACCGTGCGGCTCGGCGTATACACCGGGCGCGGCCATGCCGAGCTCATCCGCGAGCGCTACGGGCTCGGCTGGGCGCTGGTCGCGGTCGCGGGCCTCGCCGCGGCGGCGATCGGGTCGCTCGTCACCGAGTTCACCGGAGTCGCCGGCATCGGCGAACTGTTCGGCCTTTCGCGCAGCGTCACGCTCCCGATGGCGGCCGTGGCCATTCTGGCGATCGTCGGGACCGGATCGTACCGGCGGGTCGAGCGCGCGGCCATCCTGATCGGTCTTTTCGAGCTGGCGTTCTTCGTCGTCGCCTGGGCGGCCCGGCCGAGCATCGGGCAGATCACGAGCGACGCCGTCCGTCTCCCGTTCGGCGACCGGGCGTTTCTGTACATGGTCGCGGCGATCATCGGCGCGACTTTCAACCCGTGGATGGTGTTCTACCAGCAGTCGGCGACCGTCGACAAAAGGCTGCAGCCCGGCGATCTCGGCCACGCTCGCGCCGACACCGCCATCGGCGCCGTCCTCACCCAGTGCCTGACCGGGGCGGTGCTGATCGCGGGCGCGGCGACCTTCGCCTATGGGGCCGAGCCTAAGGCCCTCGACAGCGTCGGCGACATCAGCGCGGCGCTGACGCCGGCGCTCGGCGCGTTCGCCGGCAAGGTCGTGTTCGGGGCGGGCGTGCTCGGCGCTTCGATGGTGGCGGCGATCGTCGCCTCCCTGGCGCTCGCCTGGGGGGTCGGCGAGATCGCCGGGTACAAGCGCACGCTGGAGTTGCACCCCTTCGCCGCGGGCTGGTTCTACGCCGTCTATGCGGTTTGCGTCGTCGGCGCCGCCTTCGCCGTCTGGACCGCCGCCGATATCGTCTGGCTCAACATCGCCGCCCAGGTGGTGAACGCGTTTCTCATGCCGCTGGTGGTCGGCTTCCTCGTGGCCCTCGCCGCCTGCGCCTTACCGGAGCCCTACCGGCTGCGCGGCCCGCGCCTCGCGATCACGGTCGGCGTCTGCGCCGTCGTCTCGGCGCTTGGTATCGTGGGCGGAATCATCGGGCTCATGTAACGCTCCCGTCGCCCTCGCCCCGCCGAGCGGGGAGAGAATTGGGGTGAGCGGCTGCGCAGGCCTTTCCGGAAAGGGCGCATGCTTTCCGACCTGGCGCTGTCGCCGACAACCTTCGCCGGCGCGCCCTTGCGGGTGGCGCAGGCGACGCCGGCGGCCTACTATCTGGCGCAAGGTTTGATCGCCTTCTTCGTCCTGCCGCGAGGGTCGTCCGATGAATGATGCGAGGCGCGGGGTCTCAGTGGTGATCGGGGCGGGCGACGGCCTCGGCGCCTCGGTCGCGCGCGCCTTCGCGCGCGAAAACCTGGCCGCCGTCGTCACCCGCCGGCCGCGTCACCTCGAACAGCTGCAGACGCTCGCCGAAAGCATCCGCGCCGAGGGCGGGGAGGCGCATGCGTTCGGGCTCGACGCGCGCAAGGAGGCGGACGTCGCAGCCTTCTTCGATGAGGTGGAGCGGACGATCGGGCCGATCGAGGTCCTGGTCTTCAACATCGGCGCCAACGTGCGTTTTCCCGTCACCGAGACGACGGCGCAGGTCTATTCCAAGGTGTGGGAGATGGCGGCCTTCGCCGGCTTCCTTGCGGGCCGCGAGGCGGCGCGGGTCATGGTTCCGCGGGGCAGGGGGACGATGCTCTTCACCGGCGCGACCGCGAGCGTTCGCGGCGGCGCGGGCTTTTCCGCCTTTGCCGGCGCCAAGCACGCCTTGCGCGCGCTGGCGCAGAGCCTGGCGCGCGAGCTCGGGCCGAAGGGCGTGCACGTCGCCCACGTCGTCATCGACGGGGCGATCGACGGCGCCTTCATCCGCTCCCTCCTGCCCGACGCCGCCGACAAGCGCGCGCGCGAGGAGATCCTCGTTCCCGACGCGATCGCGAAAAACTATGTGTGGCTGCACCGCCAGGAGCGGAGCGCCTGGACCTTCGAGATGGACTTGAGGCCGTGGACGGAGTTTTGGTGATGACGCCGACAATCGAATTCATCTTCGACTTCGCCAGCCCCAACGCCTATTTCGCCTACCGGGCGCTGCCGCCGATCCTCGAGCGCACCGGGGCGAATCTCGACATCAACCCCTGCCTGCTCGGCGGCATCTTCAAGGCGACCGGCAACAAGGCGCCGTTCATCGCCTTCGCCCCGATCAAGGGCAAGTTCGAGTACGAGATGCTGGAGATCAAGCGCTTCGTCGCGAAACACAAGCTCGACCGGTTCCGCATGAACCCGCATTTTCCAGTCAATTCGCTCATGCTGATGCGGGGCTACATCGGCGCGCGCGAGGCGGGCGTCGGGCCGGCCTTCCTCGAAATGGGACTCAAGGGCATGTGGGAGGACGGCCTCAAGCTCGACGATCCCGAGGTGCTGAAAGGCGCGATAGACGGTGCCGGCCTCGATTCCGCGAGCCTTCTTGCAGCCGCGCTGAGCGAGTCGGTCAAGCAGAAGCTGGCCGAGAACACCGCCGCGGCGGTGGCGCGCGGGGTCTTCGGCGTCCCGACCTTCTTCGTCGACAAAGAGATGTTTTTTGGCAAGGAGCGGCTCGGGCAGGTCGAAGAGGCGGTCGAGGCGGCCAAGGCCGCGGGGTAACGGTCCAAAGCGCGAATTGACGTCTCGCAGTCGCCACCCCATTCGCCGTGTTCGCTGGGAGCCGCTATGCGGAGGCTAATCCCACTTCCGGTGCGCCCACATCCATTGCTCGGGCGCTTCACGAATGAAGGTTTCGAACTGGCGTTGCAGGGCCTCGGTTGCGACGAGAGCGTCGGCGTCTCGGTCGCTCGTCTGCGGAACAAGGATCGGCTCGATGCGAATGGTGAAGCGTACGTTCGGGCGGCGGAAGGCGACTCCGGCATAGAGCGGCACTCCGGTCGCGCGAGCGAGAAGAGCAGGAAATAGGTTCGAACGCGCGGGATGGCCGAAGAAGGGGACGGGCGCCCCACGATCGTCGCGAAGATCGGCGAGGAACGAAGGGCAGGCGCCGGCTTTGATCGCCCGTATCAGCGCGCGGGCCGTTATCGCGGTCTTCGGCAGGAGGCCGCCCCGATAGAGCGGCGTACGCATCCTGCGCATTTTTGCTTCGACGAGAGGGTTCGATACTCGCTGGTAGACGCCGGCAATCGGCAAGCCCATGCGCCTGCCCCCATGCGCGAGGATTTCCCAGTTGCCCAAATGAAGGCCGCAGACGATGAAAGGCGCTTTGCGCGCGACTTCATCGAACCGTTCATCGGGCGCGAAGGCGATGCGGTCGCTCTCGATCAGCGTCTTGAAGCGGAAGCTCTCGATAAAAGTACGGCCAAGATTTTCCCACATGGATGCGGCTAGCTTCGTCCGCTCTTCGAGCGGCATGTCCGGGAAAGCGCGGGCGAGATTGGCAAGCGCGCGCTTCTGCCGACGCAGGCGCGGGGCGATCATGCGCCTGAGACTCCCGGACACCCACGACGCTGCTTCCAGGGGCAGGGCGCGCGCGCACGCCTCCGCCAAGAGGAAGCCGGCGAATTCGAGCCGGTGGCGCAGATTTTGCGGAAGTCTCATCAGCGCCTGATCGCCGCCGTGTCGGCCGCAGCCGCTCGAGCGCTCGGCGACGTCGGCGCTCCGCGCCTTCTGTGACCCGTGCTCGATCTTGGACGGTGAACGCCCGGCTCATTCTCCAAGCTTCTGCTCCAGTGAAGCGTTGTCTCGCCCAAAAACCTCGCGGCCGTCGTGGTCGATCAGGATGAGCCCGATCGCTTCCGGCGGCCACGCGACATGAAAAGCCTGGCGTATCGCCGCAGGCACATCCGAGGCGTGAATGCTGACCTCTTTCAAGACTTCCGGCGGTCGAGCGGTCCCTCCGCTCAACAGCAGAAGGCGATATCGTTCGAGCCCAGCGGACGAAACCGTGCGAACGTGCTCGTTCGGCCGGTTTAGAAGATCGCGCGCCAGCTTCAGGCTCTGCTGCGCCGTGAGTGAGAACTGCAAGGTCGAGAGATCGAGCGAGTCCGGATCCCGCTGATAGACGAGGCGTACGATCGCTGTCATCCCGTCGCCGGCGCGAACGGCGGCGTCGGCGACTTTGTGAGGAACTTGCGCCGCAAGGTCGGCTTTGTTCTCCGCGGTCTGGCCCGTGACCGGGCCAACCGGACATCCGGCGACAGTCTTGTTCCGCGCGACATCGAGACGGCCAGACCGTGCGAGGCTCTTGTCGACCACAGCGCGGACGTCATCCTCTTTGCGGACGTCGGCTTTGATGAATTCGACCTCCGAACCGTGAGAGCGCAACTCCGCGACGAGCGCCTCGCCGGCCGTGTCATGCCGGTCGGCGACGACGACCTTTGCACCCTTTTTGGCGAAGGCGATGGCGGCGGCGCGCCCTATGCCGTTGAGTCCATCGGTAATCAAGATAACAGGCGCTCTCAACGTCGTCATGATCAATTCCTTGATCAAGTGTCCGCCGCAAGGCGCTCGGACCACCCGCTACAACGTGCGGTCTGGCCTCCGCATAGTGGGAACGAAACACGTATGTATAACAACCGGTTGAGATGCCGGCTGTTCAAGATTGACCACCTTCCGGAATTTCCTGTGGATCTCGTCGCACCCGTCAGCTTGACCTAAGCGATTCGCGCCTGGCGCCTACGCCTTGTCCATTTGTACCTGCTCCGCAACGTAATTGAGAACAGCCTGACGGCGCTCAGAACTTCTAATGCCGAGAAAAGCGCGGACGAGAAGCCATCCCTCTTGAATGCTGACCGGTAATTTCGGTGCATTCGGCGCCCCAGCGCTCGAGACCGGAAAATTACCGAGACGAGGATCCGCGGTCGAGATGTCCGCAGCTGCCGAAATCGCGCTGCCGAGTTCGTCCAATCCACCTGGGTCTGGGACAGAGCGGCCCTTTGGCGACGGGGCGCCTTCACGATTCGTCACGATATCGGCCTCCGGCGCCCTTCCAGGATTGGCGCCGAGGCTAAGGCGCTTCGTTGCCTTTGGCGCAAGCGCGGCAAAATCGTAGGCCTGCGCTTCTCGATCAGGCCGCTGATGTATCCCGCCATTGACATTCGGTCCTCAAAGGACAGGTTGCCGCCAGTCGGAAGCGAGCAGAAGCAAACCATCCTACGGGGGACGTAGGTACCGAGCGGGAAGGGTATCGGCTGTTCAAAATTGACCATATCGCGACAAAATCACGACGGCGCCGTAGGCGGCCTATTCGCGTAGAATTACGCTCAACTGCGAACTGTGGACTTTCAGGTCCCCGTTGTATTCGATGAAGCCGAGCTTCCTGAATTTGTTCATGAAGAAGCTCACCCGCGGCCGGGTCGTCCCGATCATCTCCGCAAGCGTCTCCTGACTGATTTTTGTCGTGATCGGCTCCGGCTTTCCCTCCTTGCCGAAGTTCGCCAGCAGCAGAAGCGCGCGGGCCAGACGCCTTTCACTGGAATTGAACAGGTGGTCCACGAGGTCCGCCTCGATGCGACTGTTGCGAGTCAACAGGTGAGCGGTGAACACCTCGGCAAAAGCGGGCTCGGCATGAAGGACGCGGATCATTTCCGCCTTCTCGATGCGCACGACCTGAGCCTCGGTCATTGCCGTCGCCGTCGCCAGGCGCAAAGGCTGCGCGATCAGGCAGCCCTCGCCGAAAAAGTCCCTGTCGCCCAGGAGACCGACGACCGCTTCCCGCCCTTCCCCGGAGATCACGGCGACTTTGATCTTGCCCCGGAGGATGTGGAAGACGGCGTCGGCAGCGTCGCCCTGCGAGAAAACGACCTGTCCCGCCCGATACTCAGACATGGATCGGCCGTGATTCACAGTCGCGAGAAACACGTCCGGATCAAACGATGCGTTCTTGGCTTTCCTGGCCATGAAGCCGTTCC
>NZ_JBKQOT010000515.1:0-3857 GCF_052145395.1 Roseiarcus sp. | reverse complement strand
GTTCCTGGCGCTGGGCTGCCAGCAGGGGACGCTGCTGGGCGTGCCCGACGAAGATCCGACCATGCCCGGCTACGAATCCGGCATCGCGTTTCTCTTGAAGGTGCACGATCACGTCGCCGGCAAGAAGGAAACCAAACTGTCGGGCGACGTGGTCGTGGTCGGCGGCGGCAATGTCGCGATGGATTGCGCGCGCTCGGCCTTGCGCATGGGCGCGAAAACCGTGCATCTCATCTATCGCCGCACGCGCAAGGACATGCCGGCGGACGCGGAGGAGGTCGAGGCGGCGGAGAAGGAAGGCGTCGTCTTCCACTTCCTGTCGAATCCCTCGCGCATTGTCTCCGCCGACGGGCGGGTGTCCGGGGTCGAGTTGTTGAAGATGCAACAAACCGAACCCGACGAGCGCGGCCGCAAAGGCGTGAAGCCGATTCCCGAAACCGAATGGACGCTGCCCTGCACGATGGTGATCGCGGCGATCGGCCAGGAGGTGCGCAAAGGCGCGTTGACGCCTGACGACGGTGTGAAGATGAACAGGTGGGGCTGCGTGGAGGTCAATGAGACGACGCTCGCCACGACGCGCGAGGGCGTGTTCGCCGGCGGCGACTGCGCCAGCGGCGCGGCGACGCTGATCCACGCGATGGCTGCCGGCCTCCAGGCCGCTCGCGCCATCGACGACTATCTGCAGTGCGGACATGTGCGTTTCGTGCCCCGCACGCGCATGCGGCAGATCCTGAACACCCACAAGATGCTTGCCTCCGACAGCATCGAATATCCGGTGCGCAGTATGCATCGCGTGCACCATCCGGAGCTGAGCCCTGAAATCCGCAAGCAGATGTTCGAGGAGGTCGAAAAGACCATCTCCTCCGAGGACGCCTATCACGAAGCCAGCCGCTGCCTGCGCTGCTACCGCATCTACTCGGTGATCACCGAGCAGCCCATTCCGCAAGGGATCGCCTGAGCCATGGATGAGATTGCCCCCGCCCTCGAGCCCGCTGCGAAGCTCGGCGCCAAAATCAACGGCAAGCCGGTGACGTTCAAGCCGCAGGAGACCGTCCTGCAATGCGCGCGCAGACACGACCTCTACATTCCGACGCTGTGCGAGCTCGACGACATCGACCACGCGCCCGGCACCTGCCGCGTCTGTCTCGTCGAAGCCAAGATGCCCGGCCAGGACCGCTCGATGATCCTCACCTCCTGCAACACGCCGATGCAGGAGGGAATGGTAGTGCAGACGCGTACGGCAAAGGTGCGCGAAATGCAGCGGCTGCAGGTCGAATTGCTGATGGCCGACCACGCCCACGAATGCGCCACCTGCGTCCGTCACGGCAATTGCGAACTGCAGGACGTCGCGCAGTTTGTCGGCTTGCGCCAAAGCCGTTTCGCCGACCCGGCGCTCGTCGCCGAACGGCCCGTCGACACGTCGTCGCCGGCGATAATTCGCGACATGACCAAGTGCATCCGCTGCCAGCGCTGCGTCGCCATGTGCCGCCACGGACAGGGCGTCGATGCCTTGGTGATCAATGAAACCAAGCACGGCACCTTCGTCGGCCTGAAGGACGGGATGTCGCAGAAAGTGTCGAGCTGCGTGACCTGCGGGCAATGCGTCCTCGTCTGCCCGACGGGCGCGCTCGGCGAGCGCGACGAGACCGACAAGGTGATCGATTACCTCTACGATCCCGAGATCATCACGGTGGTGGAGTTCGCTCCCGCCATCCGCGTCGGCTTCGGCGAGGAATTCGGTCTGCCGCCCGGCGCCAACGTCCAGGGTCAGATCATCGCCGCTTGCCGCAAGCTCGGCTTCGATGTCGTGCTGGACACGAATTTTGCCGCCGATGTGGTGATCATGGAAGAGGGCACGGAGCTGCTCGGCCGGCTCGGCAAGGGCCTTCGGCCAACTTTCACCTCCTGTTGCTCGGGCTGGATCAACTTCGCCGAACGACACTATCCGGAGGTCCTGCCGCTCCTGTCGAGCACCAAGTCGCCGCAGCAGTGCCTTGGCGCCATCGCCAAGGCCTATCTACCCGGACGCATGGGGTCAGACCCCGGGCGCATCCGCGTCGTGTCGATCATGCCGTGCACGGCCAAGAAGGACGAAATCGTACGGCCGCAACTGATTCACGGCGGCATTCCCGAGGTCGACGTCGTGCTGACGACGCGCGAATTCGCCCGCCTGCTCAGGCGCGAAGACGTCGACTTCAAGTCGCTCGAGCCAGCCGAGTTCGATAACCCTTATATGAGCGAGTTCTCCGGCGCGGGCGCGATCTTCGGCACCACCGGCGGCGTCATGGAAGCAGCGCTACGCACGGTCTATTACGTCGTCAACGGGCGCGAGCTGGAGCAGATCGAACTGACGCAATTACGCGGTTTCGAAGGCGTCCGTGCGGCCACGGTGGAGCTTGGCGGCGACATCGGCGTTGTGAAGGTGGCGATGGCCCACGGCCTCAAGCCAACCCGACAGATCGTCGAGGCGGTGCTGGCCGGCACGGCGGATTTCGACTTTATCGAGATCATGGCCTGTCCGGGCGGCTGCGTCGATGGCGGCGGCACGCTGCGCTCGAAAAAGCACTACCTGTCTTATGCCGAGAAGCGGCGCGAGACGCTGTTTGGCATCGACCGCAAAGCCAAGGCGCGGCAATCGCACAACAATCCGCAGGTGCAGGCGCTGTACAGGGACTTCCTCGGACATCCCAATTCCGAGAAGGCCCACAAGCTCTTGCACACCCGCTACACCGACCGACGTCTGGAGACGACGCGGACCGTCAGCGAGATCTGGCGCGAAATCACGATGAGCACGCAGATCTACTGATCGATCGGTTGAGCGACGGGGCGATCGCTTCGCAAGTTGTGCCCTTGGAGGGGCTCATGAACGGCGAACGCACATATCGCGCGTCCGCCAACGACGCTTCTGCGAGCGGTTCCGCGACGGTATCGCCCGCCGCATTGTCTCAGACCCCGACCTTGCCGACGCAATCGGTTTCTACGCCACTGGAGGATCAGGTTCTGGGCCGGAACATATTCCGGAGTTGGCAATTCGCACTGACCGAACGCTCTCGCTCATGGCGCATCCGTCGCGTTCCGCCATCGACTCAGTCTGGTCCGACGGCCTCGTCCTCGTGGCGAATTGTGGTTCGTCGTCGCTGAAATTCACGATCCTGCCGGTCTCGGGCGAAACGCCGATCGTCGCCGGTGTCGCGGAGCGGCTCGGCGTTCCCGACGCCCAACTCGTGGTGAAGGCAGATGGGACCAAGAGCGTCGTCGCGATGGAGGCGAACGATCACGCCGCCGCGCTGTCGGGGTGCTCGCCTACCTCAAAGGCAAGGATTTGCTGGGCCAAGTCACCGTAGTTGGCCGCCGCGTCGTCCGCGGCGGCGAACGTTTCGCCGAGTCCGTACCGCCACACAAACGCAAATCGCCATGGCGTCGGCCATCTGCTAGCACCCACTTGTAATGAGTGCCAACAATGGCCATGTGAGGCCTGCGTTGGACTGCCGCCGAGAGCTAGGGTTGTTGCCCACGAGCCGGCTACGCCAGTCGACTGAAAGCGAATCCCATGAAATTCCGACCATTGCACGACCGCGTCGTGATCCGCCGCATGGAAGGCGAGGACAAGACGAAGGGCGGCATCATCATTCCCGACACTGTCAAGGAGAAACCGCAAGAGGGCGAGGTCGTCGCTGTGGGGCCCGGCGCCCGCGACGAGAGCGGCAAGGTTCAGCCGCTCGAACTGAAGGCCGGCGACCGGGTTCTGTTCGGCAAATGGTCGGGCTCGGAAGTCAAGATCGACGGTCAGGACCTCCTGATCATGAAGGAGTCCGACGTCATGGGCGTGATCGAGGGCGACAGCGCGGCCAAGAAGAAGG
>NZ_JBKQOT010000514.1:0-12162 GCF_052145395.1 Roseiarcus sp. | reverse complement strand
CTGACCGCCTGGCTCGCCGCCGCCGCCTCATTCGATACCAGCGAGGACCCGCGCGAGGCGCTCTCGGCCTATATCGGCGCCAAGATGGATCTCGCCCGCGCCATGCCGCTTTCGTCATGCATCTGGTCGGCGGAGATCATGCGCGGCGCTCCGATCGTCCAGGACTTCCTCGATACGACGCTCACCGGCTGGGTCGCCTCGCGCGAGAAGGCGGTGAAGCGCTGGATCGCCGCCGGCACGTTGAAGCCGATCGAGCCAAAGGTGCTGTTCTACATGATCTGGGCGACGACCCAGCAATATGCCAACGCCGCGCACGAGATCGCGACGCTCAACGGCGGCCGTCCCCTCGACGACGACGCCTTCGAGCGCGCCAAGCGGCAGGTGATCGACACGATCGTAAGCGGGGTGGCGGCTTAGACAGGCCGCGGTCGCAGCTGGCGATCGACACGATCGTGTGCGGCGCAGTGGCTTACGGTGGCGGTGCCACGCCCGCCCACGCGTCATGACGCTGCGGCATCGTCATGGGCCGCGCGAATTGCGGCGACGCCGACCGTCAGGGACGGTCTCCCGGCCTGCGGTTTCGCCGTCCGGAGCAGGCTGGGGACGATTGGGGGCATCCGCGTCCCGCCCGGCCGTCCGATCGCTCACGACGTCGACGATGCGCTCGACGGTTTCGAGAATTCCGACGGCCTTCGCGAGGCCGGAATGCTTGCGAGCGGGGGAAAGCCGTTTTGCCGGATCGCCGGACGCGTCCGGCGGACTGGCGTAGGCGTCGGTGAACCGGGCGACGCTCTCGATCACGCCGATCGCGGCGGCCGGAATGGCGCGGGCCGTCCGCATCAGTCGCGCCGGCTGGTCGACGACCGCCGGCCGCGCCGGCAACTGGCTCCCGCTGAAACCCAGCGCATAGACCCGCATCGGCCGGACGATGTTCTTGAGCTCCCGTTCGCCGAGGTCGAGGAAGGTTTCCGGCAGCTTGTCGCGCACCTGCCGCCAGGCGTCCTCGGAAAGACAGACTCCGCCGGGCGCGCAAATCCCTTCGAGGCGCGCCGCGATATTGACGGCGTCGCCGAACAGGTCGCCGTCCTCCGTCTCGATGACGTCGCCGAGATGGATCCCCGTGCGGATCTCGATGCGCCGTTCGAGCGGCAGCGGCGCGTTGCGCTCGGCGAGACCTTTCGTGATGTCGACTGCACAGCGCACCGCTTCGACCACGCTGCGGAACTCGACGACGGCGCCATCGCCCGCGCGACTGACGACGCGCCCGCCGTGGGCCTCGATCGCCGGACTGAAGACCTCGTTGCGCAACGCGCGCAGGCGTGCAAGCGTCGCCTCCTCCTCGGCGCCCATCAGCCGGCTGTAGCCCACGACATCGGCGACAAGAATCGCCGCGATCTTCCTTCCCTCAGTCACGACGCCGCTCCAGATGCATTTGTGTTTTCTAGCAGAATATTCCTGCGTCGGCTCGCTGGGCTGATCCAGATCAAACCGGAGCGGACGGCGCGGCCTCCGCGCGATCGCGCTATCGAACGTCGCCGGCATGCGGCCGCTCGGCATGGGGCGCGCTGGCGATCTGCGGTCCATGGCACGCGCGCGCGGCAAGCAGGGTCAGGATCGCAGCGGCGATGATCGTGCGCCGGAATGTCCGGTCGCGCGTCTTCCGGATGCGGCGCGCGGCGCCGCGGTCGGAGGGATCGGCGAGGTCCGGCGACGCGGCGCCGCGGGCCGTCACTGCACGCTCCGCATAAGCGCCGACAAACCGGCCGACATTTTCCAGAAGGCCAAGCGCGGCGGTCTCGAGCGTTCGGACGGCCGGCGCGGTCGAAGCCAGCGGGTCGAGGATAGGGACGGAGGGCGGCGCGGCGGCAGGGGCCGCGCCGCCCGCGTCGCCGAGCGCGTACACCCGCATCGGGCGGACGATGTTCTTGAGCCGCCGCTCGCCGAGGTCGACGAACGCATCGGGAATCTTGTCGCGCACCTGCCGCCAGGCGTCTTCCGACAGGCAGATTCCGCCGGGCGCCGCGATTCCTTCGAGCCGGGCGGCGATGTTCACCCCGTCGCCCATCAGGTCGCCGTCGGGCTCCTCGACCACGTCGCCGAGATGGATGCCGGTGCGGACCTCTATGCGCCGGTCGGCGGGCGCGTCCGCGTTCCGTTCGGAGAGGCCGTTCGCGATGTCGAGCGCGCAGCGCACCGCTTCGACCACGCTGCGGAACTCGACGATGACGCCGTCCCCTGTCCGTTTGACCAGACGCCCGCCATGGGCGTCGAACGCCGGGTTGAACAGGTCTTCTCGCAAGCCTCGCAGCCGCGCCAGCGTCCCCTCTTCGTCGACGCTGGTCAGCCGGCTATAGCCGACGATGTCGGCGACGAGGATCGCCGCGATCTTCCGCCCTTCCGCCATGTCGGCCCTTTATACCGATGAACGCCGGGAGCGGCGACCCATGAGCCCGCTGCCTCGCCGCGGCGGTCAAGGCCGCAAAAGCACGCGCTTCGATCGCCCGGGCTACTTCTTGCCGCACTTCCTGTCGAGCAGGCGGGCCGTGCTGTCGCCCTTAAAGCCGACGTTCTCAATCACGGAGGCGCCGAGCTTGACGTAGCCGTGAAGCGCCCACGAGCCGTCCGGATAATGCTCCCAGGCGCTGCAGGGAATCGTGTCGACGTCGGCCGGCCAATTGTCGACGGCGTACGTCTCTGCTGCGCGCGCGACGTCCGGCGCGATGAGAAGAGCCGCGGCGGCCAGCGTGATCATGCGCATGATCAGAAGTCCTTTCGTCCGTTGGGGCCGTACTGGCGGCGAGGCGGCGCTAAAGGCCCTCGTCCTTCAGCGCCTGCGCGACAGCCGGACGCGCCCTCATGCGCCGGTAGTGCGCCTGCAAGTTGATGGGAAGGGGGATGTTGAGCCGCCCCGCGGCCCAGAAGCTGGGGTAGAAGATCGCCGCGTCGGCAAGCGAGAAATCGCCGACCGCCCAGTCCTTGCCGGCGAGGTCTTTGTCGATCAGCGCGAAACCGGCGTTGACGATCTCGAGCCCGCGCGCCTTCACCGCGTCATGGTCCGCCTCGTGCGCCGCGAACTCCGCCGGGCGAAACAGACGGCGGAATCCCGCCCCGTGGATCGTCCCGACGATATAGTCCATCGCCTCGAGCATACGGGCCTGCCCTTCGACGCTCGCAGGGATCAACCGCTTCTCAGGATGGGTCAGCGCGAGATAGACGGCGATCGCCTGAAATTCGGTCAGCACCGTCCCGTCGTCGCGCTGCAACGCAGGCACCTTCGCCTTCGGATTGATCCCCAGAAAGGCCTCGCCGTACTGCTCCCGCTCGGCGAAATTGACGCGGTGAAGATCGAACGGCGCGCCGACTTCCTCAAGCAGAAGATGGATGCCGAGGGCGCAACTTCCCGGGGAGTAATAGAGTTTCATCGCCTCTTTCCTGTCCATCGTCGCGGCGCGGCGCGGAGCCGGCCTTTACGCCTCGTTTAGCACGGCGAATGGGGCGTAGACACGCCTCCTGGGCCCGGCCAGTCGATGATGTTGCCTCTCGCCTCGGCCCCGCTGCGCGGAGCGAGCGCCTGGAGCGTTGCCAGGCAAGCGGTCCCAACCGGCCGCCAGGGCGATGCGATGACGATGCCCTGAGGCAAAATCCGCGCATGGCTTTTCCCCCTGACCCTGCGCGAACGGCTGCTGTGCCCGGATGGCGGCGTCGCCAACAAGGCGCGCACGGATTCCGCATCCGCCTGCGCTTCGATGGCGCCCTTTCCTCGGCGGCCGACCACTCGCTCCGGATGAATCGAGGCGAAGACGTTCCTCCAGAAGCATCCCGAGCCTCGCCGACGCGGTTGCGAGTCTTGCACCCGCCCTGGGTCGCGCCAGGCAAAGGAAGCAACGCGGTCGCGCCTCTGAGGCCGCGAACCCCGCGGCTTAGGACCAAGGCCTTCGCCAAAGCGATCGCCACCGCGGTGGCTGCAGTTACTCCGCGGCGTTATGTCGCAACGACGGCGAAGGCGAAACGAGGCGGCAAGTCCTGTTCGACGACCTGCGCGACGAACGCGGCATGACGGCCGTCGCCCGAGTCGGCGCGCGCCAGCAGGCGCCCCGGCCTCCCATGCTGTTGGGATGGGAATCAATTCGACGTTTTGAACGCCTGCGCATTGCTCGGCGCGGAGGGCCGTTCGCCTTAGAGCGCGGGCTTGCGCTTGGCCGCTTTCGGCTTGTCTGCCGACTTCAGAAGGGGCTCGCTCTCGATCGCTTTCGGCTTCTCGGCCTTCGGGCTCTCGTCTTTCACTTTAGCGGTTTTTGCCTTGGCGGCGGGCTTTTCGTCCTCGCCGGCCGCGGCTTTCGCCTTGGCGGACGCTCGCTTCTTCGTCGGCGCCGGGGTTTCCGCCTCGAGCGCCGGGGGCTCGTCGGTCATGAGAAGGGCCGGCGGCTCAGCCTCGGTCTCTCCGGGCGCCGCTACTTCGGCTTCGTACCGTTCGATCGCCAGATGCCAGAAGCGGTCTGACTGGCCCTCTGGCCGTCCCTCCTGCTCCCACAACAGATAAGCGATCTCCTGAATGCGTCGATCTCGATGGGGCATCCGCGCACCTCAAAATTTCGGCGCGAATCGCGCCCGTCCCTGCAACACACTTTGCGACAAACATCGTTGCGGCGTCAAATGAAAGCGCCAGATTGGCCCATCGCACCTCATCCGGCGCGGCGGATTTTGCGTTCGAGCTGAGCCTGGGCGTTCTCGCTCCATCCCAACGTCGTGACAAGCTGCGATCTGGCTCGGCTCAGGCGGCTCTTGATCGTGCCGATTTCGACGCCGCAGATCGCCGCCGCTTCCTCGTACGAGACTCCGGAGGCGCCGACGAGGATCAGCACTTCGCGCTGCTCGACCGGAAGCCGCGCGAGGGCCTTGCGAAAATCCTCGAGGTCGACGTGGCTCTCCTGGTCGCCGGGAACAACCATCCGCTGCGCGTAGGCGCCGTCGCTGTCTTGCACTTCGCGCACGCTCTTTCGGCAGTTCGAATAATAGATGTTGCGCAAGATGGTGAAGAGCCACGCGCGCAGGCTCGTGCCAGGCTGGAACTTGTCCCACTTGCTCCAGGCGCGCAACAAGGTCTCCTGGACAAGGTCGTCGGCGACCGAAGCGGATCCGCAGAGCGACACCGCGAACGCGCGCAGACTCGACATTTCAGCGATCAGGTCGTCCTTGAAACTAGCCGGCGGCATCAGCGTCTCCTTTCGACTTTCGCTCCTCAATTTCGAGGCTGTCGAGAAGGTCGAGGAACCGCTCCGGTAGCGGCGCTTTGACGAGATCGTCGTAGTGCGCCTTCAGGGCGCGCCCGATCGCGTCGAGGACCTTGGTGTCCAATGGCGTTTCACCCGGCTGGTCGGCTTTTTTGGAGTTCGAGTGGGTCATGAGTCGTCCGCCCCGAGTGACCTGGATGAGGGATACTCTTCCTCATACTCCGGAAAACGGACAAGGAGCCCTCCTGTTCCAACAATTTTAAACCGACGCGCGCGCGGCCGTCGCGAGGGCGTCGCGACAGCCGACTGGCGAGGCAGGCGGCCACGAGTTCAAGGCCACATTTCGCTCATCTCAGAGCGTGTCGTTCCGCGACTCGAGGCGTTTCGAGCTCCATCAAACTGAGGAGAGCGCCGACTCCATGAACGTCGCAGCTCTCGTCTCGCCGCTCTGCCGGCGGACTGATCCTGCGCCCGCGCGACGCTTGACTCGTCCGGACGCTCTTTCCCCGGCCTGACGCCGCCTTGTGCGTCGTCAGGGCACTCCACGCCTCGAATAGCCGAGCACGGCGGAAATGAGGAACGCGAGCAGCGCCACGATGAAGATGATTTTCGCCGCGGCGAATGCGGTTCCGGCGACGATGCCGAATCCGAGCGCCCCGGCGATCAGCGCGATGATGAGGAAAGTAATCGCCCAACCGAACATGTCGCCCTCCTGGCGTCTTGTTCTTGCTAAACGCGGAATCGCCCGTCCGGTTCCGGACGACATGCGCGGCTCGGTCAACTCGGGGGCAGGGCGTGAGCTCGCGCAGCACGACGTCGCGCTCTGCCCCGTCCGGGGCGTTGGATTCGCCGGCCAGCGCGACGCAGCTGTCCGGCCGGATGACGCCTGCTTCGCCATGGCGCGAAGTCCAAGGGAAAACGTCCACCGCGCGCTTGTCGCGCCAGGCCGCGAGTTCGGGGCGCTCTGTCGCAAGGTCCAGTTAGATTCCCGCGCGTTTTGTCAGCGATAGGGAGCGTCGGCGAGAATGTTCCGCGCGATTTCCCGCTCCCAGCGGTCGCCGTTGGCGAGCAGTCGGTCCTTGTCATAGAAGAGCTCTTCGCGCGTCTCCGTAGAGAATTCGAAGTTCGGCCCCTCGACGATCGCATCGACGGGACAGGCTTCCTGGCAGAAGCCGCAGTAGATGCACTTGACCATGTCGATGTCGTACCGGGTCGTGCGGCGCGTTCCATCGTTTCCCCACGGGCCGGCCTCGATGGTGATCGCCTGGGCGGGGCAGATTGCCTCGCAGAGCTTGCAGGCAATGCAGCGCTCCTCGCCGTTCGGGTAGCGGCGCAAGGCGTGCTCGCCCCGGAAGCGCGGCGAGAGCGGACTCTTCTCGTTCGGGTAGTTCAGCGTCACCTTCCGCTTGAACATGTAGCGGAGCGATAGCGCAAACGCGCCAACGAATTCACTGAGGAAGATCGAGCGTGCGTCCTGTGAGAGCCTCATGACAGTGTCCCCGGCGCCGGATTCCGGCAGGCGGCGCGTCGTGAACGTCGCTGAGCCGCGGAAGTTCCGCCGGCGGAGTCCGAGGCCGGAATAACGGAACTTCGACGGCGCCGCTGGCGTTTTTGAGTGACCGCTTCGCGGTTCGAACCAGGATTCAGAACTCAAAGGAGCAGACCATGCGTAAAGTTCTCTTCGCCGCAGCCGCGATTCCGATGCTTGCAGGCGCCGCTGTGGCGCAGAACGGTTCTCCGCCCGCGAATTCGCCGGCCAACACGCCGCCCGCCAGCATGTCCAATGAGCCGACCACCGCCCGTACGACCACAGCGGCTGAAACGCCGAGCAAGGGTCCGAGCTTCATCTCGGTGCCGGACACCGCGATGCTGAGCGAGAACGTCGTCGGCCTCGACGTCTACAACAGCCAGAACAACGATATCGGCAAAATCCACGACGTTGTCCTCGACAAGGACAACAGCGTGAAGGGCTACATACTGTCCGTGGGCGGCTTCCTCGGCATGGGCACGCACTACGTTGCGGTCGATCCCGGCGCCGTCAATATCACGTACGACGCCAACCAGAAGACCTGGCGCGCGGCGATGAACGCGACCAAGGACGAGCTCAAGTCCGCGCCGGAGTTCAAGTACGACGGCCGGTGGTCCGCGAGCCGGAGCTGATCGCTAGCCGCGAGGCGCGGGCGTTCCGCGCCTCGCGGCTCAACCGCCTCGCGCGGCGGCGGCTGCGCCCCTCAAGGTCTCGACAAACTGCGCAAAAGCCGGCTGTCTCAACGCCGGATCGAGGATTCGCAGCAGCGCCGACGGATGCGCGGCGACGATCACGCGTCGGCCGCCGTCGATGTCCAGCGCCTTGCCGAGGCGCCGACCCTGAGCGGGCGTCCGGTGAGGCTCTGCGCCGCGGTTGCGCCGAGCGCCACGACGAGGCGGGGGTTGACGGCTTCGATCTCCGCGAGCAGCCAGGAGCGGCAGGCCGCAATTTCGCTTCCGTTCGGGCTCTTGTGCAGGCGGCGCTTGCCGGGCTCGAACTTGAAGTGCTTCACCGCATTCGTGACATAAACGGTCGAGCGGTCGACGCCGGCCTCCGCAAGAGCCTTGTCGAAGATCTGTCCCGCAGGTCCGACAAATGGGCGGCCCGCACGATCCTCCCGGTCGCCCGGCTGCTCGCCGACAAAAAGCAAATGAGCGCCGGCCGCGCCTTCCCCGAACACCGTTTGGGTCACGTTACGCCATAGCGGACAGGACCGGCACGCCGCGGCTTCTTCGCGTAGCCGCTCGATGGCGTCGGCGCCAGCGAAGCGCGATGGGGTCACCGGGCGCGCGGCTGCCGCTGGTCATCCGTCTGCTCGCGCGGACCATGAGCAGCGCCGTCGTCGGAATAGTCTTCGACCTCGCGGGAATAAGGCTGCTTCTCTTCGCGCCCGCTGTCATGGGGCAGGCCGCTTTCCTTGCTCGGCGTCCGATTGCGGCTCATCCCATGTCCATGTCCGTGCGTCCTCTCGCGCTCGGCGGCCGCCTGCGCGCGAGCAGCGAGCAGCGCGCGCCTGGCGCGGGAACGCCCCGCGGATCCAGCCAAGGCCTGCGCGGACGGCTTCGGAATCGAGACGTGGGTTGGGACCAAATCGAGCGCCATCGCATTGTCTCCTTGATGTGTCGGCCAACGCCCGTCGAGCGGCCGAGGTTCCGGCCCCCTTCTCAGATGTGAAAGCCGTCGCCTTGGATAGGCGCACCGCCGAGGTCCTTCGCCCCGACGGGATCGGTTGCGGGAAGCACCTCGATCACGATGGCATGTCCTGAGCGAAGGTCGCCGCCTGCGGCGCCCGCCGCCGCTTCGAACGCCGCCTCCTGCGTGACATAAGTCATGTCCTCAGCAGCCCCTTCGCGGTTTACGGACCATTGGTCGCCCTGCCGCAGGACCTTGTAGGCGATTGTCGCCACGCGAGTCTCCTTTCCAAGTTCAATGACGGAGACCGGTGCGGCAACGCGTTCCGCCGCGACTTCGCCCTCCTCCGCACGGGAACATTCGGCGACCCCAAAAGTTCCCCTCTGCGCACGTTCCTCGTCAGGATCAGGAGCGCAGAGGACACAGGAGATCTTCGCGATGGATTGGGACCGGATTCAAGGAAACTGGAAGCAGATGAAGGGCAAGGTGAAGGAGCAGTGGGGAGCGCTCACCGACGACGACCTCACGACGATCGACGGGAAGCGCGACCAGCTCGAGGGCAAGATCCAGGAGCGCTACGGCCTCGCCAAGGACAAGGCGCGCGAAGCCATCGATGAATGGCGGCTGCGCCAGGACATCTGACCGCAGTCGGCGACGTAGATCGGAGGCCCCGCCCTGAAAACGGCGGGGCGATTCTGTCAGTGCGGGCTCCGCTCACTCGCCGAAAAGATGCACGGCGATTTCCCGCCGATGCGGGGCGCGGCGGTGCTCGAAAAGATAGATTCCCTGCCATGTTCCGAGCGCGAGCTGTCCGCCCATCAGCGGAATCGAAAGCTGCACGCCGGTCAGTGCGGCGCGGATGTGCGCCGGCATGTCGTCCGGACCTTCGTCGTTGTGCGCGTAAGCCCGCGGATCCTCCGGCGCAATCCGCGCGAAATAGGCCTCGAGGTCCCTCTGCACCTCTGGGGCTGCGTTCTCCTGAATGAGGAGCGAGGCCGAGGTGTGCCGGCAGAAGAGGGTCAAGAGTCCAGTGCGAAGACCGGAGCCGGAGACCCACCCGGAAACCGGCTGAGTCGTCTCAAGGAGTCCTCTGCCCGGCGTCTGGATGGCAATGACGTCGACGTATTGACGCATGGAGCCGCCTCCGGTCCGCGCGATCCTTTTGGGAACAGTTTCGCCCGTATCGGGTTATCGCGGTGTCCAAAGTAAGGAATAAAAAAAGAGGCATCCGTCAATGCGTCTGATTCTCCTCATCATCGTGATTCTGCTTCTGGTCGGCGCGCTGCCGACATGGCCTTACAGCTCCGGCTGGGGCTACTACCCCGCGGGCGGACTGGGCACGATCCTCATTATCCTTCTGATTCTGGCCCTCGTCGGCGTCATATAGTCCCGGGCGGGGCGTGCGAGTTCATTCCGCGCGCGCCCCGTCGTGCCGGACGCGGCCGCGACGCGAGCGCGAATGCCGCTCCCCCAAGCGCGACAATGGGCAACATGCGCCGGAAGCCGACCGCCTGGATGACTTGCAACGCGACGAGGACGAGCCGCGGGTCCGCCAGCGGCGACGAGGCCGTCTCCGCCTCGGCGCGCTCATGCAGCGCTCGAATCGCCCGCCTGCGACTCGCCGCGACGCCGGCGAAAGCGGCCAGAAGGACAAAGGCTGCGACAACGAAGAAAGCGGCCCCTGCGAGACATGCGTCCGTGACGCCGTAGTCGCGCAAGACGACCACGAAAACCGCGGCGCAAAGAAAAGCAACGGCGATCGCGATGCAGACGGCGGCCGCGAATGCGATGGCGGCGCGGGTCAAGGCGCCGCCGGCCTCCGCTTTCCAGCGGTCCGATAGTCGTTCGAGCATCGTGAACGCCTTTGTCAGCGGCGCCAGGTCACGCCGATCAGGAAGCCGAGTCCCATCGCCAGCGCGAGCGAGGCGACGGGACGTTCCTCGATGGCGTCGGAAAGCGTGTCGCCGATCGAATTCGCCGTGTCCTGCGCGACGATGGACATAGCGACGGCAGCGGCGCCGGCGCGGTCCGAGGCGTCGCTCGCCAGGGCGTTGACGTTGGCTCGGGCGCGTTTCAGCCCGCGGCGCGTTTCGGACTGCGCGATGACCCCGAGGGCGTTCACCGCGTCGGCGATCTGGTCGGAAAGGCGGGCAATCTCGGTCTTCACGGCGGTGATATCCTTCTCGAGGCGGATGTAGGCGTCTTCTGCGGCGGCGCTGCGCCCGGCGCTCTTGGGGAGGTCGTCGAAAGATTTTGCGGCGTCATTCATGGGCGTTCTCCATTCCCTCGCCAGCAACGCGCCCGCTCCGGGAAAAGTTCCGCCTCGTTAGCTCCGAGATTCTGGATAGAGATGGTCGCGCAAAACGAGGCCGACGATCAGCAGCGGAGAGGAGAGGAAAGCGCCCATGGGCCCCCACATCCAGGTCCAGAACATGAGCATCAGGAGCACGGCGAGCGCGTTGATCTCCAGCCGGCGACCGATGATCGCGGGGGTGATGAACTGCCCCTCGAGAAATACGACCAGCATGAACAGCGCGGCCGGCAACATGCCTGACCAGAGCGTCGTCCCGGTGACCACGCCGACCGCGGCGAGCACGACGATCATGGCGACGGGCCCGACGATCGGGATGAAATTCAGCGTGGCCGCAAGAGTTCCGAAACCGATGGGAAACGGCAGACCCGTCAGAGCGGCGATGAGCCCCGCGGCGACGCCGACGGCGACGTTGATGCAGGCGACGGTCAGAAGATAGGTCGCCAGTGAGGCCTCGACCTCGTTGAGGATCTTGAGGACCCGCAGGCGGGACTCGCGACTTGCGAAGGTCATGACGAGCTGGCGGCGGAAATCGGGCCACCAGGAGATGAACAGGAGCAGGACGACGAGGAAATAGAGAAACCCCGTCAGCGGGGGCGAGATGTAGCCGATCGTGGTCGGGACCCACGCGATGCTCGGCTCAGGCAGCGAGAGGTGGGCGGCGCCCGGTTCGATCCCGATCGACGCCTCGATGCGCCGCCAGAACGCGAAAGGGGCCTCGAAGGTCTGCAGCTTGGCGCCGATGTTCGGCAGCTTGTCCGCGAGATCGGCGATCGGCGCGGCGATGAGCGCGACAGTCAGAATGATCATGAGCGCCGTGATGAGCACGATCAGGGCGGCGGAAGCCACCCGCGGCACGCCGCGCTCTTCCAGCGCCTTGGCGACCGGCGAAAGCATCACGCCGACGACGAAGGCGGTCATGATCGGCAGAAACAGGTCTCGCATGATGAAGAGGACTGCGCCCGACGCAATGAGCGCGAGCGCGGCGACGGACCACGCCGACATCAGCCGAAGCCGGTCGACGGGCTCGGCGTTCTCATCGACGACGACGGTTGGATTGGGTCGTGGACGGCCCTCGCGCATTGTGTCCTCCGGTCGCGCCATGATCGACATAAACGCGCCACGGGCGGAGTCGGCGCAACCCAATTTTCATGCCGATTGACCGGGATCAATCCAGTCGCCGCGCGGCCGCGCTAGGTGTTGCCGCGAAAGAATCGGAAGGCGCGCCGCTGGCTCGCCGAGGGACAAACGCCATGCAAGATGAAATCATGGATCAGGCTCCTGCGCTCCTACCCGCGAACCAGCGGGAGAAGGCCATTTCGGAGGCGCTGGCGACGCACGTGCTGGAGCGCGCCAAGGCGCCGCGGGTCGCGGCTCTTGCGCGGCCGCGAAGAGCCGGCGACGGTCAGCCCAATTTCCACACCGTCGACCGGCTGGTCCGTGCGATGCTTGCGCGCGCC
>NZ_JBKQOT010000513.1:0-6208 GCF_052145395.1 Roseiarcus sp. | reverse complement strand
TGCCCGATCCCGGTCATCCATTGCGAGCGCTGCGGCGTCGTGCCCGTTCCGGAAAAGGACCTGCCGGTGCGGCTGCCCGACGACGTGACCTTCGATCAGCCGGGCAATCCGCTCGACCGTCATCCGACCTGGAAGCACGTCGCCTGTCCGCAGTGCGGCGGTGAGGCGCGGCGCGAGACGGACACCATGGACACTTTTGTCGATTCGTCCTGGTATTTCGTGCGCTTCACCGATCCGACCGATGAGGCCGCGCCGACCGATCCAGTCGTCGCTAACGCCTGGCTGCCGGTCGATCAGTACATCGGCGGCATCGAGCACGCGATCCTGCATCTGCTCTATTCACGCTTCTTCACCCGCGCGATGCGCAAGTGCGGGCATCTCGATCTCGACGAGCCGTTCGCCGGCCTCTTCACCCAGGGCATGGTGGTGCACGAGACCTACCGCGACGGGCGCGGGCAGTGGATCGCCCCGAGCGAAGTTCAGATCGACGCCGACGGCGGCGAGCGCCGCGCGGTCCTGATCGACACTGGAGAGCCGATCGAGATCGGACCGGTCGAGAAGATGTCGAAGTCGAAGCGCAACACGGTCGACCCGGACGAGATCATCGAGACCTATGGCGCCGACACGGCCCGCTGGTTCATGCTGTCCGATTCGCCGCCCGAGCGCGACGTGATCTGGACCGAGGCCGGCGTTCAGGGCGCCTACAAGCAGACGCAGCGGCTGTGGCGGCTCGTCTGCGAGATCGAGCGCGTCGTCGGCGCCAAGCGACCGGCGCGGCCCGAGACCTTCGGCGACGAGGCGAAGCGCATCCGCCAGATCGCTCACGCCGCGCTCGCCAAGATCGAGGACGAGATCGAGCGGCTGCGTTTCAATGTCTGCATCGCCCAGATCTACGAATTCGCCAACGCGCTCTCGGCGGCAGTCGGCGCGATCGAGGCGGTCCCGGTCGCCGACGACCTGCGCTGGGCGTTCGCCGAGGCCGGCGACATCCTCGTCCACTGCTTTGCGCCGATGATGCCGCATCTGGCCGAGGAGTGCTGGGAGGTTCTCGGGCACCCGACGTTCGTCGCGCACAGCCCCTGGCCGGCGGCCGACCGCAGCCTGATCGTCTCCGACACCGTGACCTATGTCGCGCAGGTCAACGGCAAGAAGCGCGGCGGACTGACGATTGCGCGTGACGCCGACAACCCGGCGATCGAAAAAGCCGCGCTCGCCCTCGACGGCGTCATTCGGGCCATGGATAACAAGCCGGCCCGGAAGGTGATCATCGTCCCCAACAGGATTGTCAATGTCGTGGTCTAGAATGGCGGCGGCCGCCGCCGCGCTGGTTTTCGCCTCGGGCCTCTCCGGCTGCTTCACACCGCTCTACAGCGAGTCCGCGCACCCCGGCCTCGTCGAAGACATGCGCGCCATCGAAGTCACGCCTATCCCTTCGCGCATCGGCCACTATCTCGTTGAGGACCTGATCGCCGACATCAACGGCACCGGCCAGACCGCGTCGCCGACGAAATATCGCCTTGCGGTGAAGATCTCGACCGGCGTGCAGACGCCGACCGTCAATTCCGAGATCAACGTGGCCTCGTCCGCGACGGTGACCGGCGACGCCGACTACACGCTGACCAAGGTCGACGGCGGCGCCGAGGTTGTGAAAGGAACGGCCAACGCCGCGGCCGCCTACGACCGCACGACGCAGCGCTACGCCGACCTGCGCGCTGCGCGCGACGCGGAGATTCGCCTCGCTCGAGCGCTGTCGCAGGAGATTTCGCTTCGCCTCGCCTCGGCGCTCGCGGCGAAGACGCCGTAAGGGTCTTGCGCCGGCTTTACCATACACTCTAGCCTCAAACGCAATGCTGCTCTATGTCCTTCAGCGGCTTGCGGTCCTCGCGGCGACGCTCATCATCGCGTCGCTCGTCGTGTTCGCCGTCATGGACATCCTTCCGGGCAACGCGGCCGAGACGATGCTCGGGCCGACCGCGACGCCGGAAGCGGTGGCGGCGCTTGCCCACAAGCTCGGCCTCGATCAGCCGCTGCATGTTCGCTATGCGCTGTGGATCGGCGGAGCGCTGAGCGGCGACCTCGGCGTCTCCTACGCCTACGGTTCGCCGATCGCGCCGCTGATCGCCTCGAGCTTGTCGGTCAGCGCGCCGCTCGCCGTCATGGCGATGGCGCTGTCGGCGGCGATCGCGCTCGCGGCCGGCGTCTACTCGGCGGATCGCCGCGGGCGCGCGGGCGACGCGGTCGTGATGGGCATGAGCCAGGTCGGCCTCGCGGTGCCGAATTTCTGGCTGGCGATTCTGCTGGTCATTGTGTTCGCCGTCACGCTGAGGCTCGTTCCCGCAGGCGGATTTCCCGGTTGGTCCAATCCTGCCCGCGCAGTCGGGGCGCTGATTTTGCCCGCGGTTGCGCTCGGCGTGGTGCAGGCGGCGATCCTGACCCGCGTCACGCGCTCGGCGCTGCTCGAGTCGCTGAACGAGGACTACATGCGGACCGCGCGCGCCAAGGGGGTGTCGCGGCGCGCGGCGCTTTGGCGTCACGCCCTGCCGAACGCGCTCGTGCCGGTGCTGACGATCATGGGCCTGCAGTTCGCCAACCTGGTCGCCGGGGCGATCGTGGTCGAGAACGTGTTCGTCCTGCCGGGCCTCGGGCGCTTGATGCTGCAGTCGATCTCCAATCGCGACACGCTGGTGGTCGAGGATTGCGTGATGCTCACCGCGATCCTCGTCATCGGACTGAATTTTATCGTCGACGTCGCCTGCGCGGCGATTGATCCGCGGCTCAGGAGCCGCGCCGCATGAAAGGCTTTTCGCGCAAAAGCTCCAGTTTCTGGGTCGGGGCCGCTCTCACCGCCGCGCTTCTGGCGATGGCGGCGCTATCGTACCTCTGGACGCCGTATCCGCCGGCCGCCATTGACATTCCGCACAAGCTCGCGCCGCCCTCGCTCGCCCACTGGTTCGGAACCGACAACCTCGGCCGCGACGTCGCCTCCGAGATCATCGGCGGCGCGCGCGTCTCCATTCTGGTCGGCGTCGTCGCCGTGGGCATCGGCCTCGTCTTCGGGCTCGCGTTCGGCCTTCTCGCCGCCTTCGCCAAAGGCGTCGTCGAGGATTCGATCATGAAGGCGTGCGACTTCGTGTTCGCCTTCCCGGCGCTCCTGTCGGCGATCATGCTGACGTCCACCTTCGGTCCCGGCGTCGTCAATGCGATCGTGGCGATCGGAATCGCCAACGTCCCGATCATCGCCAAGCTCACCCGCGCCACCGCCAACTCGGTCCTGGCGCGCGAATACGCGCTCGCCGCGCGCGCCGCCGGGCGCGGACCGCTGGCGATCGCCTTCGACCACGTGCTGCCGAACATCGCGCCTCAGCTGATCGTGCAGGCGACGATCCAGTTCGCCATCGCGATTCTCGCCGAGGCCGCGCTCTCCTATCTCGGCCTCGGCGCGCAGCCGCCGCAGCCGTCGTGGGGCCGGATGCTGTCCGACGCCCAGAACGTGCTCTACAACGCGCCGCGTCTCGCCATCTACCCGGGCGCGGCCATCGCGCTCAGCGTGCTCGGCCTCAACCTGCTCGGCGACGGCTTGCGCGACGCCCTCGACCCGAAGCTCAAGGCGCGGTCTTGACATGTTGCTCGAGGTGAAGGACCTCGTCGTCGACCTGCCGACCTCAGGCGGCGCCGTCCGCATCGTCAACGATGCGACCTTCCGGCTCGGCGAGGGCGAAAGCCTCGGCGTCGTGGGCGAGTCGGGCTCCGGCAAGACGATGATGGCGCTCGCGCTGATGGGGCTCGCGCCGGAGGGCGCGCGCATCGGCGGTTCGATCCGTTTCGAGGACCGCGAACTCGTGGGCTTGAGCGAGGAGGCGATGCGCGCCCTGCGCGGCGACCGCATCGCGATGATCTTCCAGGAGCCGATGACCGCGCTCAATCCGCTGCACCGGGTCGGCGAGCAGGTGGCCGAGCCCCTCGTGCTCCACCGCGGCATGAGCCGGAAAGCCGCATTCCATGAGGCCATCCGCCTTTTGGAGCATGTTCGCCTGGCCGATCCCGCGCGCGCCGCGCGCGCCTATCCCTTCGGGCTATCGGGGGGCGAACGGCAGCGGGCGATGATCGCCATGGCGATCGGCTGCGGGCCGCGCCTCGTCATCGCCGACGAGCCGACGACCGCACTCGACGTCACCGTGCAGGCGCGGATTCTGGCGCTGCTCGACGGCCTCAGGCATGAATCGAAAATGGCGCTCATCCTCGTCAGCCACGACCTCGCGGTCGTCGCCGCCCATTGCGACCGGGTGATCGTCATGTACGGCGGCCTGATCATGGAGAGCGGGCCGGTCGACGTGGTGCTGCGGGACCCGAGGAACCCGTACACGCGGGCGCTGCTTCAGGCGCGGCCGGAGCCCGGCGCGAAGCGCGGCGTGAGGCTGAAAACCATTCCCGGCTCGCCGCCCCACCATCGCGAAGTCGGCGCCGGCTGCCCGTTCGCCGCCCGCTGCGAATGGACGATCGACGTCTGCCGCAAGGCGCGTCCGCCGGAAGTCGCGTTCGGCGGCGTCCATGTTTCGCGCTGCTGGCGCGCGGCCGAACTGGGGCCTCACGCATGAGCGAAGCCCCGCTCCTCGACATCGTCGACCTCTTCAAGGCGTACCGTTTGCACCGGCCGCGTCCCTTCGCGCCGCACCGCGTGCGCCCGGCGCTCAACGGAGTCAGCTTCTCGATCATCGCGGGACGGTCGTTCGGCATCGTCGGCGAATCGGGCTCGGGCAAGTCGACGCTCGCCCGCATCGCGCTCGCGCTCGACAAGCCCGACGCCGGCGTCGTGCGGCTGGAAGGCCGTTCGCTGTTCGACCTCGGCCGGCGGGAGCTTCGGGCCGCGCGCGCCCATATGCAGCTGATCTTCCAGGACCCGTACGGCTCGCTCGATCCGCGCAGGCGGGTCGAGCGGATCGTCGCCGAGCCGCTCGCCGCCTTGGGCGGCGCGTCGCGGGCCGAGCGGCGCCGGCGCGTCGCCGACTCGCTCGAGGCGGTGGGCTTGAGGGCCTCGGACGCGGCGAAGTATCCGCACGAGTTCTCCGGCGGCCAGCGTCAGCGCGTCGCCATCGCCCGCGCGCTGATCACCAGGCCGAAGCTGGTCGTCGCCGACGAGCCGGTGTCGGCGCTCGACGTCTCGGTGCAGGCCCAGGCCTTGAACCTGATGAGCGATTTGCAGCGCGACGCCGGCGTCACTTTTTTGCTCATCAGCCACGATCTCGCCGTCGTCGCCCACATCTGCGAGACGACGGCGGTGATGTTCCGCGGCCGGATCGTCGAGATCGGCCCGACGGCGGAACTGTTTGCTTCGCCTGCGCATCCCTACGCGCGCGAGCTCGTCGACGCGACGCCGCGGCTCGACCGGTCGACGACGGTCGCCCCGCCGCTCAACGCCACGCCCGCCCCAGCCTCCGGCGCAGGCTGCGCCTACGCGCCGCGGTGCAGATACGCCCGGCCGCGCTGCCTCGCAGAGAGGCCGGAGCTGACCGCAGTCGCGGGAGAGACCCGCCGCGCCGCGTGCCATTTCCCGCTGGTCTGAGCGAGCCTTGCCGTTTCCGAGCCGGTTTCGAGCCTTTTCAAGGATTTACAGCGACTTTTCCGGGCGGCCGATTCCGCCGGAAGGGCGCCGCTGAGACCTGCAACCCAACCGGGAACGGCCCCTTGTGTCATCCCGCGAAAGCGGGGATCCAGAGCCTCGGCGCAGACCAGTGTCTCGTACGCGCCAGATTGCCGCGCTCACCGCCATGCCGCCCCTGGATGCCCGCGTTCGCGGGCATGACAACGTTGGGAGACGCAGCGCGCCGCTTTTTCGCGCGGAAAGACCCAAGCGCCAAGGTCCGGCGCCCCAAGCCAACAGGGCGCCGACCCCAAGCCCAACCCAAGCCAACGGAACAGTTCCCCATTGGTGTTTTGAACCTTTTCAAGGCGTTGCGCTGTCTCCCGGCGCATCGCGAAAAGGCCCCGCCGACGCCAACCACGCCGCTCCGCGACTCGACAGGAGCCGAGCTGCGGTCCAGGGCGAGCGGCGTCGCGGGTCGATCGGCCGCCATGGGGATCAGTTTCGGGCGAAGTTCCGTTTTTGTCAATATAATTCGTTTAATATCCTGACAAAGAGAACATCAATCCTGGCGATCGGCTGGCTCTCGTCTCGCGCGATTTTTGCCCCCTCGGAACGAAGCACTGGGTG
>NZ_JBKQOT010000512.1:0-20735 GCF_052145395.1 Roseiarcus sp. | reverse complement strand
CTGGCCCCGGGCGAAGACCCAAAGGTTGTAGCCAGCCAAACCACCGTCCCGATGGGCTCGCCCCGAGCTCATGAATTGTGTATTCAGGTTTAACGGAACGCCGATGCTGATCGCGGGTAACTGCCTACCACCCACGCGCCTTAAGAAGCGGCGCCGCAGGCGACGCGTCTCGAAGGACGCTCCAGGACGCACCCCCGGCGCCATCTGGAACGTCCTTCGAGACCCCGCGTCGCGGGCTCTTCAGGACGAGGTCGTTGAGGGCGGTGCGGCCGCCTTCCGGGCCTGGTTTCGACGAGACGGCGGCGTCACGCCGCGGCGGAAAAGTCGAAGTGGGGATAGCGCAAGGCCGCGGACGCTCCGATGAGGATGATCGTTTCTCCCTGCTCCTTCACCCGGATGCGGCATCGCGACAGTCTGAGCTTCGAGGCCAGCGCGACAACCTTGGGCCAGGCCGCTCTTGCATTGTACAGCGGCACGGCGCGCTCTGAATGAATGACGTCTTCCCCCTTCAACACTTCGAAATCGTACAGCTTCACGGACAAATCCTCCTCTCCCGGGACGCGCCCTCGCAGCGCCTTCCGGGTGTCTCGTTCATTTTTTTGGCGGGAATATTCAGGCGGCTGTAATTTAAACATATCGACTACACACGCCTGCACACGACAGCCGGGCGAACCACGACGTGTCCGCTTCTGCGATAGGTCTACATCAATCGGCGGATCGCCCATATACGGTACTTTACGTAGTGCAGCGCACAAACGCTTATTTGAGTAGTCAAGTTTACATACGGTGACGAACAGTATAGCCTTGTCGGAAAACAAGAACGGCGCCGGCCGCGCGCGCTGCGCAGACGAAACGCGAGTCCGAGAAGCGGACGGGGCGGCTTGAAAACGATCCGCGGCGGCGCGACATTCCTTGACGCCAACTCCGGCCCGGGAGGCCTTCATGCCCAACAAGCTCGACCAGCTCCGCGCGATGACCACCGTGGTCGCCGACACCGGCGACATGGAGTCGATCCGCCAGTTTCGCCCGACCGACTCGACCACCAACCCCTCGCTGATCCTCAAGGCGTCCGAACTGCCCGCCTATGCGCGGTTCGTCGAGGAGGCGATCGACTGGGGGCGCAAGACGCGCGCCCCCGTCGGCGACGTCACCGACCGCATCGCCATCAATTTCGGCGCTGAGCTGACCACCATCGTTCCCGGGCGCGTCTCGACCGAAGTCGACGCCGATCTCTCGTTCGACACCAAGGCGATGATCGCCAAGGCGCGGAAGATCATCGTGCTCTACAAGGAGCGCGGGGTCGGTCACGACCGTATCCTGATCAAGCTCGCCTCGACCTGGGAAGGGATCGAGGCCGCGCGCGTTTTGCAGGGCGAGGGGATCGACTGCAACATGACGCTGATGTTCTCGGTCGCCCAGGCGGCTGCGGCCGCGGACGCCGGCGCCTTCCTCGTTTCGCCCTTCGTCGGCCGCATCTTCGACTGGCACGTCAAGGCGGGGGAGGGACCGTTCAGCGGTGAGACGGATCCCGGCGTGAAGTCCGTCCGCGCGATCTACACTTATTACAAGACTTACGGGTACAAGACGGTCGTGATGGGCGCCTCGTTCCGCAACATCGGCGAGATCGAGGCGCTCGCCGGCTGCGACCGCCTGACCATCTCGCCGCAGCTCCTCGAAGCGCTTTCGAAGGACCAGGGAACGCTGACCCGCCATCTCGACCCCGCGAAGCTCGGCCCGGCGCCGGCGAAGCTTTCGCTGGACGAGAAGGCCTTCCGCTGGATGCTGAACGAGGACGCGATGGCGACGGAGAAGCTCTCCGAGGGCATCCGCCTGTTCGCCCACGACCTGCGCGCGCTGCAAAGCACGGTCCAGCAGCGCCTCGCCGCGGCGGCGTGAGGAGAATTCCCTCTCTCCACCTTCGGAGAGAGGGCTCGCGCAACGGCAGCGCCGACCTCGGTCGCTCGGCGCTGCCCCCTCACCCGTCGCTTCGCGGCGCCTTCTCCCGCGAGCGGGAAGAAGACGTGAACGGTGGTTTCCAAAAACTTGCTCCCGAGGCGGGCGAACGATGGACGTTGCCTATCTTTCGGCGATTTCCGCGCTGGCCGGTTCGTTCATCGGCGGCCTCACGACCGGGGCGTCGACCTGGCTCAGCCAGCGCACCCAGGCGCGGGCGTCGCAGATCGCCCACGAGGTCTCCCGCCGCGAGGACCTGATCCGCGACTTCATCATCGCGGCGTCCAAGACCTACGGCGACGCGCTCGTCAACAGCGAGCCGCAGATGCAAGAGCTCGTCGATCTCTACGCCATGGTCAGCCGCCTGCGCGTGCTGGCGATGCCCGAAAGCGTCGCCGCCGCCGACCGCCTCCTGCGTGCGATCATCGATACGTATTTCCAACCGAACCGCACGGTCCGGGACCTGCATGACCTGATGAAGAACGGCGCCGGCGTCGATCCGCTGGCCGAATTCAGCGAGGCCGCGCGGAAGGAGCTGAGCGCGCTCGCGGCGTTCTTTTAGCCGACATGCGGAGTCGGCCGAGCCTCGCCAGGGTTCGTCGCAGGCGCAATCTGGAGCTTGAGGCAGGGGGCGGGGCGTGCGGCCGTCGGGCCGCCGCGAAGCCAAGGAGCTAGAGGCCATGACGACCGCAGCCGTCAACGACGCTTCCCCGACGCTCACGCCGCGTCGAGACAGCAGAGCGCTCCTCGATGCGCTGAGGCACATCGTTGGCGAAGGTCACGTGCTGACGAGCCCGGCCAGCACGCGCCGCTACCGCACGGGCTTTCGTTTCGGCCACGGGCCGGCGCTCGCCGTCGTCCGCCCCGGATCGCTCGTCGAGCAGTGGAAGGCGCTCAACGCCTGCGCCGCGGCGAACGCCATCATCATTATGCAGGCGGCCAACACCGGGCTGACCGGCGGCTCGACCCCGGACGGTGACGACTACGACCGCGACATCGTGATCGTCAGCACGCTGCGGATCGCGAAACTGCGGCTGATCGATCACGGCCGCCAGGTCATCTGCTTCCCGGGCGCGACGCTGTTCCAGCTCGAGCGGGCGCTGAAGCCGTTGGGTCGCGAGCCGCATTCGGTGATCGGCTCGTCCTGCATCGGCGCCTCGGTGTTCGGCGGGATCGCCAACAATTCCGGCGGCGCGCTCATCCACCGCGGGCCGGCCTATACCCAGCTCGCGCTGTTTGCGCGGATCGACGAGGCCGGCAAGGTCGAGCTGGTCAACCACCTCGGCGTGCGGCTCGGCGACGATCCGCTGACGATCCTCGGCCGGCTAGACCGCGGCGAATTCGCCGACACGGATGTCGAGCACGACCCCAGCCGCGCGGCTTCCGACCACGAATACGCGCATCACGTGCGCGACATCGACGCGGACACGCCCGGCCGCTTCAACGCCGATCCCCGCCGGCTGTTCGAGGCCTCCGGCAGCGCCGGCAAAGCGATGATCTTCGCCGTCCGCCTCGACACGTTTCCGGCTGAGACGAGGACCGCGACCTTCTACATCGGGACGAACGACTCCGCGGAATTGACAAAGATCCGCCGCCACATTCTGGCGCGCTTCTCCGATCCGCCGGTGCAGGGCGAATATATGCACCGCGTCGCCTTCGACATCGCCGAGAAATACGGGAAGGACACGTTTCTTGCGATCCGGATTCTCGGCACGCGCTGGCTCCCGGCTCTGTTCTCGATCAAGGGTCGCCTCGACGCCGTCGCGTCGCGGTTCTCCTTCCTGCCGCGCGATCTCACCGACCGGATCATGCAGTCGGCGAGCGAACTCTTTCCGCGACACCTGCCGCAGCGCATGCGGGAGTTCCGGGACAAGTACGAGCACCACCTCATCCTCAAGATGGCGGGCGGGGCGATCGGCGAGGCGCGCGACTACCTGAAGTCGATCTTCCCGTCGGCGAGCGGCGACGTCTTCGAATGCACGGCCGAGGAGAGCGACAAGGCGTTTCTGCATCGCTTCGCCGCGGCCGGCGCAGCGATCCGCTACCGCGCCGTCCATCACCGCGAGGTCGAGGACATTGTCGCGCTCGACGTGGCGCTGAGGCGCAACGATCCGAACTGGTTCGAGACCCTGCCCGACGACGTTTCGGCGCCGATCCTCCACAAGCTTTACTACGGCCACTTCTTCTGCCACGTGTTCCACCAGGATTACATCGTGCGCAAGGGCCAGAACACGCTCGACCTCGAACATCGCATGTGGGCGCTGCTCGACGCGCGCGGCGCCCAATATCCCGCCGAGCACAATGTCGGCCACCTGTACGAGGCCAAGCCTGCGCTCGTCGAACACTACGCGAGGCTCGACCCCTGCAACTGCTTCAATCCCGGCATCGGGAAGACGTCGAAGTCCAAGCTCTGGAGACAGGCTGACGCGGCGGCGCCGCAGGCGCGCGCCTGCGAGTGATCGCCAGGACGAACGGCGCCGATCCCGCCACGCCCGCTGTTCGCCGCCCTCAGGCCAGCCGCCACGAGTTCCCGATGGCGCGGGAGCCTTGGCCATGCGGGCTTCGCCGCGCCCGGGCGTCCGGGGGGCGATAGGCCATCCGGCAATGGCCGGCGCAATAGGAACGCCCCTCCGCCGGCTTAAGCCCGCAATAGGCGAAGTCTCCGCTTCTCGGATCGCCGAGCGGCCATCGGCAGACGACTTCGCAGATGGACTCGAACCGCACCCGTCGCATCTCCCCCACCTCGGCCCCGGCGAAGGACCATGCCGGCCTTGTTTCCGGTTCCTGAGGGGGGGCGGGTTCCCGTGCGCCCGGCGGGGGAAGGGGAGCAGCCCGCGACGGTGCCGGATGAGCGGCCGCGCCATTCCGGCCGGACGAGGGAGCGCGCCCGCCGCCGTTCAGCCTGATGCCGATCCGGTTCGCCTTGCCGATCACGGCGTTGCGGGACTCCGCGCCGAGCGCCGCGGCGATGCCGCTCGCGCTCATGCCTTCGAGCGCCAGCCTCTTGAGACTTTCGATAGCCTCGTCCGTCCACAGCATGCGCATGACCCCTATGGCTTCGCGGCCCTGGCGGCCGCTGCCGAGTTCCGACATCTGCTATTCTTCGCGTCGGCCATCGCTCGGACGAGAACAGTCGAACGTAGCGTCTATTCAGCAAAAATTAGCAATCACACCAGTAGGTTGCTCGAAATCGGCCACGAAGCAATCCGCCATTTCGAACTGTCCGCTTGAGGCGCCTTATACGGTATGTTTGCGGCGCGGCGCGAATACGGGTAGTCAGCATTCCGTACCGGTGGGAGACCGTCATGCCCCGCGGGAGTTCGGAACACGCAAGGACCGCGAAAACGCCGCCGTACACCTCGTACCGGACGTTCAAGACGTTCATCGAGGATCTTCGCGAACAGGGGGTTCCCTCGCGCATCGACCGCAGCGTCCTGACGCGATTTTCCGGCGTCGTCGGAACGCAGCTCACGCACGCCCTCCGCTTTCTTCAGCTGATCGACGACCAGGGACGACCTACCGAGCGTCTCAAAGAGCTGGTGCACGCCGAGGTGGCGGGCCGCTGGCCGGAGACCCTCCTCGCGCTCATGCGGCAGGAATACGCCCCGATCTTCGCGATCGACCTCGAAACCGCGACGCCCTCCCATTTCAACGAGGCGTTCCGGAAGGCTTTTCCGGCGGCGGACGCGGTCGTCCAGAAGTGCGTGACGTTCTTTCTCTACGCCGCCAACGACGCGGGGGTGAAGATCAGCGGTCGGGTGCTGAAAGGCCGCAAGCCCCGGGCCCTGACGCCCCGCCGAACGCGCCCGGCGGCGCCGCCGCCCACGAGGGCGTTGGAAGCCGCGCCGTCGCAGCCGCAATCCGATCGGATGGGTAGAGAGTGCAAAAAACCTTCGGAAATACTTCTCGTACACCTCGATCCTAAGCAGATGGATGAGGAGCAGCAGGCCGCGGTCTGGACCTTGATGAGGTACTTTAGGGCGAGAGATTTGTGAGGTCGCCGAGAGGTCCCGCCTGGGACTCTGACTGATCTCGTCAGAACGACGACGCGATTCCTAGAACGCCTTCTCCAAACCAAAGGTCACCCCTTGAAAGAGCGCGCTCGAGCGATGGTTGACGCCAAGCGCGCTCGCGCTGACCGGGGTCGATGGGGACGATGGGGGGCGACGTTGTGGTTTCCCGGATCTGTCCGGGCGCCAAAGCTCCGGCAGCCCCATCCGTTTCGAATTCTTCTGACGTTGACAGACCCCAAGACCTGCTTAAAAATAAGGCGATACGCTTGTGAGAATCGTCACAGCGTATTCTTCGTGATTGTGGTACCTCGACCTTGTATAAATTTTGAGAGCCGATCTGGATGGCGTTTCGCAGCAGGAGGAAATTATGGAGTTCTTGAAAGAATTTCGCTTTACATCCGTTTCGGGCCACATCGAACCGAAGCCTGGGAGCAATTTGCTCGGACCCCTGGCAGTTCTCAAGGGTACCTGGAAGGGTCACGGATTCAACCAGATCTGGCGCCCGTTTCAGGGTGGCCCGGCGGGACAAGATCGCTTCCTGGAGTTGAATGAGACCAACGAAACGCTCCAGTTCACCGAGATCCCAGGCGACATTCCCAACCGAGGACTTCTTCAGCCCGACATCAATCTGAATGGCCTGACCTATCTTCAACAAGTCCAGGACGCCAACGTCCTCGGTTCCAACGGCGAACCGGCCGGCATCCACGTCGAGCCAGGCATCTGGGTTCATGTGCCGGCGACGACGAATCCGCAAGATCCGACAACGGTGGCCCGCCTCGCCAACATCCCTCACGGAACCTCGCTGGTCGCGCAAGGAACCGCGTTGCCTCCCATCAGCACCGCCCCGACCATTGCCGCCGTGAGCATCACGCCCTTCACCATCGCGCCGCCGCACAAACCGGTTCCGTTTCCCGAAACCAATCTGGCGATCCTGACGCCCTTCCGCACGGACCCGGAAGACATTCCTCGGGTTACCCAGGCGATGGTCGACGACCCCAATACCGTGTTGAGGTTGGGACTGCAGGGGAAGAACGTGATTTCGACGGTGACGTTGCGTATCTCGACTCAACCCCTGAACCCGCCCTCGTCGGGCGGGGGCACCTCCAATATCGCCTTCTTGGCGGGAGCAGCAGGCGGACCCAACGCGTTGACGGCGCAGATGGAGGCAATCTTCTGGCTTGAGACGCTCGAGGAGCCCGATGGACGCATCCTTCATCAGCTTCAGTATAGCCAGACCGTACTCCTCAATTTTAACAATCTGAGCTGGCCGCACGTTTCCGTCGCAACGCTCATCAAGCAACCGGTGTAGGTCGTCGTAACCAGAGCCGACAGGCAGAGCATCAGCTGCCAGATGCGCCCCCAGAGATCTCTCCTGAGACATGTCTTTGGATGATCAAGGGGGGGCGCAACGCCCGGACGTGCCATAAGCCGACCCCTTTGAGGCATCGACGAAAGAGAGGTCTAGCCTCTTCATGGAACGATCGGCTCCACGTAGGGCAGCGTCAGTCCCAGCGCCCAAAGCATGATCAGCACTATGGGGGCGAGAATGATCAGCTGCAGGATCGAATAGCCGGCGAGATCGCGCGCCTTGACGCCGGTGAGCCCCAAAAGCGGCAGCATCCAGAAGGGATTGATGAAGTTCGGCAGCGCCTCGGCGGCGTTGTAGACCAGAACCATCCAGCCGAGATTGACCTTGAGCTGGTTCGCGGCCTCGAGGACGTAAGGCGCCTCGACGATCCACTTCCCGCCGCCGGACGGCAAGAACAGCCCCAGGACCGCCGAATAGACGCCGATCACGAACGGCAGGGTCTCATGGGTCGAGATTGAAACGAAGAATTTGGCCAGCACGTCGGTCAGGCCCGAACCGACGAGGACGCCGAAAATCCCGGCATAAAGCGGAAACTGCAGCAGCACGCCGCTGGTCATCGGAACCGCCCGGCCCGCCGCGCGCAGATACGACCGGGGCGTCCAGTGCAGCAGCATTCCGGCGATCAGAAAGGCGAAATTGTAGTTGTTGAGATCGACCGCCGCCAGCAGACCCTTCTCCTGATAGAGACTGGTGAGATAGAGGGCGCCGAGAACGACGATCACCAGGGTCAGAATCGGGCTGAACTCCAGCCGCTCCCCGGGCGTCTTGGGCTTTTCCAGCACGACCGCTTCTTCCGGATAGGAAAGGCCGGCCATCTCGAGGGTTTTCGCCCGAGCGGCGTCGGGTGAGGAGGCGTAAGCCACCCACACGCTGAGCGCCATCAGCACGACGATCATCGTGAGGTTCTGCCACATGAACAGGGTCTGGGTCAGCGGGATGACGCCGCTGATCTTGAAGAGCGCCGGCGGGATCGACCCCTTGGTGCACATCAACAGGGCCGCGGAGGACGAAAGCCCCAGCGCCCACACGCTGCCCAGGCCCAGATAGGCCGCCGTGCCGACGGCGCGATAGTCCACGCCCTTGATCCGCTTGCTGACCTCCCGGCTCAAAATGCCGGCGAAGATCAGGCTGAAGCCCCAGCTGAGCAGCGACGAGGCGATGGCGACGAACGCAACATAGGCGACAGCCCCTCTCGGGGTTTTGGGCACGCGCGCCAGAGCCACCACGAGGCGTTTGACCGGAGGCGCGACCGCTAGAATATAGCCGCCGATGACGACGAAGCTCATCTGCATGGTGAACGGGATCAGGCTCCAGAAGGACTTGCCGAAATCCGTTCCGACCTGCATCGGGGTGCGCCCCATGAAGAGGGCGGCGACGCAAACGACGACCACTGCGATCGCGGCGAAGATGTAGGCGTCCGGAAACCACCGCTCGCTCCAGTCGGCGAGGCTCGCCCCGATCCGCGCCAGCGGCCCGACGCGTTCGGACCTCGCGTCCCCACTCTGCCCAGCGGTCATGACGGCGTCCCTTCGCAACTCTTGCGATCAAAGCCGGGTTTCCGCCGCGCGGCGCTTCGGGTCAACGCGGCGGATCGCCTCGGGGGCCGTGATCTGCGCCGGATCCCTCGCCTTGACGCCCGGCCCGAGCCGTTCCACCATCCGCCCCATGAAATCCGGTCCGCGCAAATTCGAGCTGACGGCGGACATCTTGCTCCGGGCCTATTCGATCGGCGTCTTCCCGATGGCCGAGAGCCGGAACGCCACGGAGCTGTTCTGGGTCGAGCCGCATGAGCGGGGGGTGTTTCCGCTCGACGGCTTGGTCGTGTCGAAAAGCCTCGCCAAAACGGTCCGTTCCGATCGTTTCCGCGTGGTCGCCGACCGCGATTTTCCCGCGGTCATGCGGGCATGCGCCGAACGCGCCGACACTTGGATCAACGACGAGATTTTGCGGCTCTATTGCAGCCTGCACGCGTCGGGCCACGCCCATTCGGTCGAGGTCTACGCCGACGACGCGCTGGTCGGCGGGCTCTACGGCGTGAGCCTGCGCAGCGTCTTCTTCGGCGAGAGTATGTTCCACCGCGTCCGCGACGCCTCAAAGGCAGCGCTCGTTCATCTTGTCGCGCGGCTCAGGGCGGGCGGGTACCGGTTGCTCGATACCCAGTTCCTCACCGAGCATCTGGCCAGCCTCGGCGCCATCGGGGTGTCGCGTGAAGAATTCAGGATAATGCTCGCCGAATCGTTGAGAACATCGGCCGATTTCGGCGCCGTTCCGGCCGGCCTGCCGCTCAGGGGCGGCGAGGCTCTGGCGCTCGCCCTCGGCACGGAAGTTGCGAAGCGGACAAGAGACGGCGGGTCCTCCGTCGCATGAGGAACAGGTAGAGGCATGGCGGGGGTTCAGGCGTTCGACGAGATGGGGCGTACAGGCGAGCGGACCCGCGCCCTCTACGGCAAGGTGGCGCACTGGCTCAAGGAGACGCCGCCGGAGCTCCTGGCGTCGCGCCGCGCCCAGGCCGAGTACATGTTCCGCCGGATCGGCATCACCTTCGGCGTCTACGGCGACAAGGACGCGGCCGAGCGGCTCATCCCGTTCGACATCGTGCCGCGCCTGATCTCGCGGGCGGAATGGCGCAAGCTCGAGGCGGGCCTCACCCAGCGCGTCAGGGCGCTGAACCTGTTCCTCACGGACGTGTACGGCGACCGGAAAATTCTGAAGGAGTCGATCATTCCGGCCGAGCTCATCCTGCGCAATCCCTTCTATCGGCCGGAAATGATCGGGCGGCGCGCCCCGCACGACATCTGGGTTCACATCGCCGGAATCGACATCGTTCGTGTAGACGACGAAGAGTTCTATGTCCTGGAGGACAACGCCCGCACCCCGTCCGGGGTCTCCTACATGCTGGAGAACCGCGAAGTGACGATGCGGCTCTTGCCGGACCTGTTCGCGCGCCACAAGGTCGCGCCGGTGGACGACTATCCGGACGAGCTGCTCGCCTGCCTCCGCTCGGTCGCCCCGCGGCACGACCGGGGCGAGGCGACGATCGTGATCCTGACGCCGGGCCTGTACAATTCGGCCTATTACGAGCACTCCTTCCTCGCCGACAAGCTCGGGGTCGAACTGGTCGAGGGCCGCGACCTGTTTGTCGAGGACGACCAGGTTTTCATGCGCACGACGCTGGGACCGCGTCGGGTCGACGTCATCTACCGCCGCGTCGACGACGAGTTCCTCGATCCCATGGTGTTCAATCCGGAGTCGGTGCTCGGGGTCCCCGGGCTGATCGGCGCCTACTTAGCGGGCAATGTGACCATTGCGAATGCAATCGGCACCGGGGTCGCCGACGACAAGGCGATCTACAGCTACGTCCCCGACCTGATCCGCTTCTACCTGTCCGAAGAACCCCTCCTGAAGAACGTGCCGACCACCCGCTGCCGCGAGCCCGACGGGCTGAAATACGTGCTCGAACGGCTCGACGAGCTCGTAGTCAAGGAGGTCAACGGCTCGGGCGGCTACGGGATGCTGGTCGGCCCGCACGCCTCGGCCGCCCAGCGCGAGCAGTTCGCCGCCAAGATCAAGGCGGACCCGGCGAACTACATCGCCCAGCCGACGCTGGCGCTGTCGACCTGCCCCTCCTCGTTCGAAGCCGGGGTCGCGCCGCGCCACGTCGACCTCCGGCCCTTCATTCTTTCGGGCGCGGACGCGGTGCGCATCGTCCCCGGCGGCCTCACCCGCGTCGCGCTGAAGGAGGGCTCGCTCGTGGTCAATTCGAGCCAGGGCGGCGGCACCAAGGACACCTGGGTCGTCGATGACTTCGAGGACGAGGCCTGACGCCATGCTCGCCCGCACTGCCGACAACCTGTTCTGGCTCGCCCGCTCGATGGAGCGCGCCGACTACATCGCCCGCACCATCGAGGCGACCCTGAGGCTCGAATATCTTCCCAAGACCGAGGGAGAGAAGACCGGCGAGTGGGAGGGCGCCCTCAACGCCGCCGGCGCCTACGACAGCTACATCGCCGAGCACGGCGAACTCGACGAGGAAGGCGCGGTCGAATACCTCACCTTCGACCGCACCAACCCGTCGTCGATCTGCAACTGCCTGGAGAACGCCCGCACGGCGGGACGGGCGGTGCGCACGGCGCTCACCGCCGAGACATGGACCGCGATCAACGACGCCTGGCTCGAGCTCAAGCGCTTCGAGGCGAGCCATCGCTTCTCGCGGCCGATGGACCGCGTCGCGCTGACCCGCTTCCTCGACTACGTCAAGAAGGCCTCGCTCGACTTCGACGGCTCCTGCTACCGCACAATGCTGCGCAACGACGCCTACTGGTTCAACAGGCTCGGCGTCTTCATCGAGCGCGCCGACAACACCGCGCGCCTGCTCGACGTCAAATATCACCTGCTCCTGCCCTCGACCGAGTCGGTCGGCGGCTCGCTCGACTATTTCCAGTGGGTGGCGGTCCTGCGCGCGGTGTCGGCGGCGACCGCCTACCATTGGGTCTATCGCGACCGGGTGAAGCCGTGGCTGATCGCCGATCTCCTGATCCTGAAGCGCGCGATGCCGCGCTCGCTGATTTCCTGCTATGAGACCATCGATCGCTCGCTCGACAGCTTGGCGCGCGACGACGGCCGCAGCGGAATCGCGCAGCGTCAGGCGCGGGCGATGCACGCCAAACTGGAGCGCGCGAGCATGACCCAGATCTTTCAGGGCGGCCTGCACGAGTTCATCACGGCGTTCATCGAGGACAACGCGCGCCTGTCGAGCACGATCTCCGAGCAGTACCTCTTCACCTGAGCGGGGGACATCATGCGGATCCGGATTTCGCACGAGATAACCCATCGCTTCGAGCCGCCTGCGCGGATGCTGATCCAGAACCTGCGGCTGACGCCGCACGGCTTCGACAGCCAGTACGTGCTGAGCTGGCGGATCGAGCTCGACATGGACAGCGCGCTCAAGCAGTCGGAGGACGCGCACGGCAACCTTGTCACCACGTTCTCGCATCATGGCGCGCCGGTCGAGCGGCTGGCGGTGAGGGCCGCCGGCGAGATCGAGACGAGCGACTCCGCGGGCGTCGTGCGCGGGACGGTCGAGCGGATGCCGGCCGAGATGTACCTGCGCGAGAGTCCGCTCGCGCATATCAACGGCGCGCTGCGCGCCTTCACCATCGATTCGACCGCGGGCGCAGAGGATCCGCTCGACGCCATGCACCGGCTGATGAGCGAGGTGCACCGGGTCATGTCGTTCGACCCGTACCAGACCGACGATCCGGACTCGGCTGCGGAGGCTTTTGCGCTGAGACGCGGGCGGGCGCGCGACTTCGCCCATATCTTCATCGCCTGCGCGCGCTTTCGCGACGTGCCCGCGCGCTTCGTCAACGGCTATCGTGCGGCGGAGGAGGCAGGCGGCGAAGCGGGCGCGCATTGCTGGGCGGAGGCGCATGTGCCGACGCTCGGCTGGGTCGCCTTCGACCCGACGACGTGCATCTGCGCCGATACGCATTACGTCCGCGTGGCGGTCGGCTTCGACGCCCGCGACGGCAGCTTCTTCCGGGCGGCGAACGGGATGGGGGGAGACGCCGTCGAGAGCGTGATCCGGGTCGATCAGGCGGGGTACCAGACCCAGGCGTGACCGCGGAGAGACGCATGGCGGAGCCGGCGAAGCCAATCGGGCGCGCCGTACTCGGAATCGACGCCGCCTGGACGAAGACCGAGCCGAGCGGGGTCTCGCTCGCCGTCGAGGCGGAGGGCGGGTGGCGGCTGGTCGCGGTCGAGGCGTCTTACGAGCATTTTCTGGCGCGGGGGCGGGGCGCCGCTCCAGGCGACGGGCGCCCGAAAGGCTCGCATCCGGACGCCGGCGCGCTCATCGGAGCGTCGCGCCTTCTCTGTCGGCGGGCGCCCGAATGCGTGGCTATCGACATGCCGGTCGGGCCCAATCCAATCGTCGGTCGTCGGTTTTGCGACGACGAGATCTCCAGGCGCTACGGCGCCCGGAAAGCGTCCGTGCATTCGCCGAGCGCCGCGCGGCCAGGGCCGATCAGCGACACGCTGCGGGCAGGCTTCGAAGCGCTCGGTCTTCCCGTCCGCGTTGCGCCGCCCGCGAACGGGCTGATCGAGGTCTATCCCCACGCGGCGCTGATCGAGTTCATGCACGAGGCCGAGCGGCTCCCGTACAAGGCGGCCAAGACCCTAACCTACTGGCCGGACCTTCCCATCGCCGAGCGCCATCGCAAACTCCGGGCGGTCTGGTCGCGCATCGTCGAGGCGCTCGACCGCCGCATCGCCGGCGCCGGGGCGGCGCTGCCCGTTCCGGCGCCTGACGTGCGCGGCTGGCCGCTGAAGGCGTTCGAGGACAAACTCGACGCCGTCGTCTGCGCCGCCGTCGCCATCACCGCGCTGAACGGACAGGCGCTCCCTCACGGCGACGCCGAAGGCGCGATCTGGGTCCCGGCCGGCGCTCTCACGGCTGAGGACGAACTGCGGTCACGGTGAGCGCCTATAGACGCGGTCGCTAGTCGCTGACCGCACCAGCCGCGATCAGCGATCGCGGCTACAATCGGCCGCCACGACCCAAGCGTAACGAGGCGAATCCGACTCACCGTATGCTCAAGAGCGGCAACATTTTCTCCGGCGTCGAGCCGCATCTGGCGGAGGAGGAGGTCTCCGTGCTCGCCGAACGGCCGGGCGCGATCGTCGAGCGGATCGTCTCGACCGGGCAGGCGAGCCCGCCTGGCTTCTGGTACGACCAGGACTGGGCCGAGTGGGTGCTGGTGCTGGCGGGCGAGGCGGGGATCAGAATCGAGGGCGAGCCGGCGCCGCGCGCCCTGCGCGCGGGCGATTACCTGGAGCTACCCGCTCGCGTGCGGCACCGCGTCGAATGGACGCGCGCCGATCCGCCGACCGTCTGGGTCGCGGTCCACTGGAAAAGCTCCGCGCGGGAGACGTCGTAATCCTGCAGAGGCCTCCCCTCGAGCGGCAATCGGACCCACTGGAGCCGGAGCGTCAGGCGAACAGAGCGCATACGCCGCCGCCAGACACGTCCCGGCGTCACGCTCCGAACGCGCGGGCGGCCAATCCGATCATGGTCACGAATGCGGCGAGCGAGGCGAGTTCGGCGACGTCGCGCAGGGTGAGGAGAGCGGCTTCACGCATCTGGGACCTCCCTCGGTCTCGTTGATCACGTAAAGATCATGCTATGTTCTTTTTTTGTTCGAGTCAAGCCGATCGAATCCGACTCTCGAGATTGTTCCCCAGGATTGCGAGGATAAGTTCCGGGGCGCTCGCCTTAAAGATCCGCTATGACGAACGAATTCCAGTGGCGATGGGGATTTCCGCCGGCGGGCCGGCCGCGGCGTCCTGCTGGGGCCGGAATTGGGTTGGGGGCGAACCGATGCGAGGCGGGCGTTGAGCGAAGCGGGTCAGAAGTCGGGTTTCCGCGCGCTGGCCGCCGGCGCGGCCGCGATGGCGTGGATGCCGTTCGCCTTTGCGCAATCGACCAAAGTCTTGCCGGACCTCACGACGAGCGGCGAGGGCTTCGATCCCGTCACCGTCGCCGGCCTTCCCGCCGAGGCGAGGGCTGCGTTTGCCTCGGCCGCGGCGCGCCTGCGCAGCGGCGAATTGGCCGGCTTCATTTTCGTCGCCTCGCCCGACGGCGCGACATGGACGCTGAACGTCGCGCCTCGGGACATGAAGGACTACAACCCGTCCGACAGCGGCCGTCAGGCGCTGGAAATCTGCGAGTATCGGGCTGGCCGGCCCTGCAAGGTCCTGTCCGTCGACGGTTACGAGGCGCGCACCGTTTCGGGCGCGCCGCCGGAGCCCCAGGCGATGCTGACCAACCGGCCGAGCGACTTCGACGCCACCGCGCTCCCCTTCGCGCCCGCCTCGAAGCGCAGCGGCGCCGCGGCCTATCTGGCCGCCAAGGGTCCCCGCGCCTTCGCCGTGACGACCAGCGGCCTGTGGCTGTGGCGCGGGGGGCAGACGGTCCGGGAGGCCATCGACAAGACCATGGTCGACTGCGCCGAGGCGTTCAAGCCGGCGGCCTGCATCCTCTATGCGGTGGGCAGCCGGGTAGTGTTCGGGGCGGAGTAGGGCGCGCGCCTCGCGCCCCGCGAAAGCGGGGAGAGGCATAGCCTTGAGAGACGGACGTCTTGCGACGCCTTAGGGGTGAGCGCTGCGCCAGCCTGGAATCGCTGGCGTGGCCCCTCATCCGGCCGCGCCTTCTCCCCCGTGAACTTAAGGCATTCACACCTCTTTTGGCGGGCGCGGGGCCACTCAAGCGGCGATTGGCGTCCCCGCCCCCCTTGTGGGGGCGGGACAGGGTGGGGGGTCACGCTGACCTCGCATTTGCGGGTGGAAGGGCGCCAAACTCTCAAAGTTCGGCGCGACCCCCCTCCTCGATCCTCCCTCACAAGGGGGGGGAGGAAGCCGCGATGCGACCGTCGAACATGGGATCGGCCGGTCTCCGCAGATGTGTGAATCCCATGGCCGTGAACGGGGCGCAGGGCCGCCCGTGCACTATCGCTTCGCTGCCTGGTCGAGCACCGGATAATAGCGGAAAATCCCCGCCTCGCTGAACGGCAGCCGCCGCTCGGACGCGAGATAGCGGGCGATGTTGGGGCGCTTCGCGACGGCCGCGGCGAGCGCGGCGAGCTTCGGATAGCGCTTTTCGGCGTCAGCGAAGGCGCGCGGGATGGCGTAGGCCATCCCGGCCCAGAGCTGAAAAAGCGACAGGTCCACCGTCGTCAGGCTTTCGCCGACCGCGTGCGCGGGGCCGGCGGGATTGGACGCCAGCGCATGCTCGAAATAGCCGAAATACTTCGGGACGCGATGGTCGAGGAAGGCCTTGGTGCGCGCCTTCGCCTCCGTCTTCTGGTCCTCGTAATAGAGTTCGGTCGAGATCGGATGGTGGGCGTCGTGGACCTCGGCGACGAAATCGGTGATCGTGAGCTGCAGCCCGTGGGCGTAGAGGCGAAGGGCCTCGTCCTTCGGCGCGAGGCCGAGCTTTGGCGCGAGATAGGCGAGAATGTTGGCGACGTGCGAGACGAGAATGTCGCCGTCGCGCAGGAAAGGCGGCGCGAAGGGCGCAAACGGTCTTTCGCCCATCAGCGTCGTCATCGCCTGCACGCCGCGACCGGCCCCGTGTCCTCGCGCGACGTCGACGTAATCCGCGCCCGCCTCCTCGAGCGCGAGCCGGACAAATTCGCCGCGTCCCTGGATGCCAGGCCAGTAGTAGAGCTCGTAGGTCATTTTACCTCTCCATCGTCTGGTCCCCTGGTCTCCCCTCCATCCGGCCGCGCCTTTGGCGCGTCCGCCTTCTCTCCGTTTGGCGGGTTACGCTTGCGGCCTCATCCGGTCGGCGGCCTTGACGAAGCGGCGGGCGTGATCGAGCAATTCGCCGTCGGTCGGATGGCCCGCGCTCTCGATCGCCTCGACGTGGGTCCGGATCGCCGGATGCTTTCCCGCCAGATACTTGGCGAATTCGTCCTTATCCTGCGCCGGGCCCTCGATCAAAATGGCGCCCGCGTCGGCGATCGCTTCCGCGACGCGCTCAAAGAAGGGGCGGTCGTCGGGGACGCGATGGCCGGTCCGTTTCTCGCCGTGGCTGACGTCGCGCACCGAGTGGTCCGGCCGGATGACCGTCTTGTCCGCCTCCTCGACGCTGAAGTGGAAGATCCGCGCCTCTTTATGATCGATCCAGACGACGGCGTGGTAGTGGCCGGGCATGGCGGGCTCCCTCCTGCTGGGGTTCACTCATCCTAGCTCCCGGCGCTGGCCTTGTCCCGGCCGTCCTTTACGAGCGAGCGCCGCGTTCGATGGCCCTATCGTCCCTCCGGCGGCTGCGTTAAGACGCGCTCATGCGCAACGCCACGAAATCCGACGGCGCTGAGGCCCCCGTCGCGCCGGAGAAAGTCGCCGTCTACGACATCGGCGAGGACGAGGCCGGGATGCGGCTCGACCGCTGGTTCCGCCGACGCTTTCCCGACCTGCCGCAGTCGCACCTGAACAAGATCGTCCGCAAAGGCGAAGTGCGGGTGTCGGGCAAGCGCGCCGACGTTTCGACCCGCCTCGAGCGCGGCCAGACGGTTCGCGTGCCGCCGCTGCGCCTGCCGGCTCCGCCCGCATCGGGAGAAAAACGCGTCAACCCGGAGGACGCCGAGGCGATCCGGGCGATGACGCTCTACGAGGACAAGGACGTCATCGTGCTCAACAAGCCCTATGGGCTCGCCGTGCAGGGCGGTTCGGGCACCAAGCGCCACATCGACGGAATGCTCGAGTCGCTCGCGGACAACGACGGGACGCGGCCGGTGCTGGTCCACCGTCTCGACCGCGACACATCGGGGGTGCTGCTGCTCGCCAAATCGCGCAAGATGGCGGCCGACCTCGGCGAGATCTTTCGCTCGCGCCAGGCGAAGAAGATCTATTGGGCCCTCGTCGAGGGCGTGCCGAAGCCGGTGCAGGGGCGCATCTCGATGTTCCTCGCCAAGGGCGAAGGCATGGGCGACGACCGGGGGGCGAAGGGAGCGGGCAGGGCGGACCTCGAACGGATGCGGGTGGCGAAGCACGGCGACCCGGAGGCCCAGCATTCGCTGACCCTCTACGCCGTCGTCGACAAGGTCACTCCGCGGCTCGCCTGGCTGTCGATGCGGCCGATCACCGGCCGCACCCATCAGCTGCGCGCCCATTGGGAGGCGATCGGCCATCCGATCGTCGGCGACCCGAAATACAACCGCAAAGCCGCCAACGACCCGGCCCGCAACGATCCGCTACGCGCCGTCCCCCCCGGGATCGAACCGAAGCTGCACCTACTCGCCCGCCGGCTGATCTTGCCCCACCCGCGCGGCGGCGTCATCGACGTGACGGCGCCCCTGCCGGAGCACATGAAGAAGAGTTTCGACATGTTCGGCTTCGAGCCCCCGGCGCACGACCCAATCGAGGACGCGCCCGATGCGTGACGACAGGATTGGCGATCCGATGCGCGCGGCCCAGGCGAACATGCGGCCGTCCCCGGTCAGGCGCTTTTACAAGGCGGTCGACGTCAGCGAGGCGGACGGCCGGCACGCGCTGACGCTCGACGGGCGACCCGCGCGCACGCCAGGCAAGAACCGGCTCGCGGCGAGAAGCCGCGCAGTCATGGAGAAGGCGGCGGCGGAATGGGCGCGGCAGGGCGAGACGCTCGACCCGTCGGACATGCCGGTCACGCGGCTCGTCAATTCCGCCCTCGACGGCGTGGCGAAGACGATGGACGAGACTCGGGCGGAGATCGTCCGCTACGCCGGCTCGGACCTCCTCTGCTACCGCGCCGAAGGTCCCGAAGAGCTCGCCGAGCGCCAGCGGCGAGCCTTCGATCCCGTGCTGGACTGGGCGTTCGACCAGCTCGGCCAGCGCTTCGTTCTCGCCGCAGGGGTCATGCATGGCGGCCAGCCGCCCGAACTCATCGCCGCCTTCGCCGCTGCGGTCGAGCGGTTCGACGATCCGGTTGCGCTCGCGGCGCTGAGCGTCGTCACGACGCTGACCGGCTCGACGGTGCTGGCGCTCGCCGTGGCGCACGGGTTCCTCAAGCCGGAAGACGCCTGGCGCCTCGCCCATCTCGACGAAGACTTCCAGATCGAGCGCTGGGGCGCTGACGACGAGGCGATGGCGCGGCGCGCGGCGCGCTGGCGCGAGATGGAGGCGGCGGCGATGGTGCTGGCGGCGACGCGGACCGTTTGAGCCTGCGACGCCGTGACGCGGGAGACTTCCCGAGCGCGACGTCACGCTCTGATAAGGTCCCGCAAACTGTGCTAGCCCAGCGATGCGCAGAGGTCGTGGCCGCCCCGGCCGGGGTGGCTGGGCGGCGGGACGCGCGCCCGCGAGGACGGTAAGGGAGAAACGACAATGCAAACGATGCGTGTAGCCGCAGCAGCGGCGCTTGCGGCGATAGTCGGGGGCGGGGGAATGCTGGCGACGACAGCGCCCGCGGGCGCGGCGGTCGTCTATTGCAAGACGGTCGGCTATCCGAAGGGCTGCGTGGCGCGGCCCGTCGTCCACCAGCCGGTCGTCTATTGCAAGCGGGTCGGCTATCCGAAGGGCTGCGTCGTCCGCTGAGACGCCGCGCGGCCGCCGCTAAAACGGCGGCCGTTTGCCGCGCCCCTGTCATGCGAACGTCTCAGGCCGGCCCCGTTCCGGCGCCGCCCGCGACGTGCTATTCCCGCCGTCGACAAAAGGTTTCGGAGCCAAGAGAACCCGTGAAAAACATCCTCGCCAAACTCGACGCCCGTCGCGCAAGCGCCCGCCTCGGCGGCGGCGAACAGCGCATCGTGTCGCAGCACGCGAAGGGCAAGCTCACGGCGCGAGAGCGCATCGAACTCCTGCTCGACCACGATTCGTTCGAGGAGTTCGACATGTTCGTCCAGCATCGCTGCGACGACTTCGGCATGGAGGCGACCAAGATCCCCGGCGACGGCGTGGTGACCGGCTGGGGCACGGTCAACGGTCGCACCGTCTACGTTTTCGCCAAGGATTTTACCGTCTTCGGCGGATCTCTCAGCGAGACGCATGCGCAGAAGATCACCAAGATCCAGGACATGGCGGTGAAGAACCGCGCGCCGATCATCGGCCTCTTCGACGCTGGCGGCGCCCGCATCCAGGAAGGCGTGGCGGCGCTCGGCGGCTACGGCGATGTGTTCCAGCGCAACGTGCTCGCCTCCGGCGTCATCCCGCAGATCTCGCTGATCATGGGCCCCTGCGCCGGCGGCGACGTCTATTCGCCGGCGATGACCGACTTCATCTTCATGGTGCGCGACACGAGCTACATGTTCGTCACCGGCCCGGACGTGGTGAAGACGGTGACCAACGAGACTGTGACCGCCGAGGAGCTCGGCGGCGCGCAGGTCCACACCACCCGCTCCTCGATCGCCGACCGCGCCTACGATAACGACGTCGAGGCGCTGTTGCAGATGCGCCGGCTGATCGACTTCTTGCCGGCCTCCAATCTCGAGCAGCCGCCGAAGCTGCCGAGCTTCGACAGTCCCGATCGCATGGACCTGTCGCTCGACACGCTGGTGCCGGACAACCCGAACAAGCCCTACGACATCAAGGAGCTGATTTTGAAGATCGCCGACGAGGGCGACTTCTTCGAGATCCAGGAGCAGCACGCCAAGAACATCGTGACCGGCTTCGTTCGGATCGAGGGGACCACGGTCGGCATCGTCGCCAACCAGCCGCTGGCGCTTGCAGGCGTGCTCGATTCGGACGCCTCGCGGAAGGGGGCGCGCTTCGTCCGCTTCTGCGACTGCTTCAACATTCCGATCGTCACCTTCGTCGATGTGCCGGGCTTCTTGCCCGGGACGGCGCAGGAATACGGCGGGCTGATCAAGCACGGCGCCAAGCTTTTGTTCGCCTTCGCGGAGGCGACGGTGCCGAAAGTCACC
>NZ_JBKQOT010000511.1:0-9264 GCF_052145395.1 Roseiarcus sp. | reverse complement strand
GTCCGGGAACGCAGCGCAAACCGCCTTCAGGCCAGACAACAGCGACGCCAAAATCTCCATCCCTAGCGTGAATCATGTTTCCCCTGATTTGTGAATCCCAAAAAATGCCCTTCTTTTAGAATTGCTGATTGCGCTCAGCCGACGAACCGGACCGCATGCGCCGGCGGGAGCGTGTGGCTCACCTCGCGCCACCGATCCCCCTGGTCTTCGCTGACATAGAGCGAGCCGGTCGTGGTGGCGAAGGCGAGGCGGTCGCCGGTGTCGTCGACCGCAAGCGCATGGCGGTAGACCACGTCGTAGGCGTGGCTTTGCGGCAGGCCGTCGCGCAGGGCCTCGAACGTCCGGCCGCCGTCGCGGGTGCGTGTGACCACGAGCTTGCCGTCGACCGGGATGCGGCGTTCATCCTTGATCGCCGGGATGAACCAGGCCATGTCCGGCGACCGCGGATGGACGGCGACCGCAAAACCGAAGGAAGATGGCTCGACGCCTTTGATCTCGATCCAGCTCGCCGAGCCGTCGTCGCTGCGGAAGATTCCGTTGTGGTGCTGAACCCACAGGCGGTCCGGCGCGCTCGGACTTTGCACAAGGCGGTGCGGGTCCTGGGTGTTCGGGTCGCGGCCCATTTGGGGGGGGCAGATAGGCGGCGAACATGCCGTCGGCGCGGCAGGCCCAGGTTTCGCCGCCATCGCGCGTCTCCCAAACGCCGCCGCAGGAGATGCCGATGCGCACAATCCCGCTGTCGCGCGGGTCGACGCAGATCGAGTGAATCGCCGGCCAGTCCGTTCCGCCGCCCATCCACTGCTGGCGCTTCGGGTCGTCCCAGAGCGCCCGGATTAGCTCCCAGCTCGCGCCGTGGTCGCGCGATCGGAACAGGCCGCCCGGGATCGTCCCGCACCACAAGAGCCCCTTTTCCTTAGGACCGCCAGTCTCGAGGGCGAAGATGTTGATCAGGCTGTAGGGAATGTCCTTGCCCCAGCCGTCGCGGTCGATAAGCCCCTCGGGCTTCGGCGGATAAACGGGCGCAGCGACCTCGTTCCAGACGCCGTTTGTTCGCCGATGCAGCTTCACGCCAAAGTGACCGTGGTTGAGGACGGCGTAGTCGTGGCCGCTGCGCGGATCGTTGAGCGCCAGCGTGACGTTGTCGCCGAGAAATTCGGCCTCAGCGATCCTCCAGCCGTCCCGCTCGCGCTCGATCCAGAACAGGCCCTTGCGGGTCGAAACAACGAGACGGTCGCTCACGGCCTAGCCTCCCGACAAAGCCTGGAGAACGTAGATAGCGCTCCCCGGAGAGATCGGGTCGGTCAAGCCGGCGCGATCGGTAAGCGGCCTGCCGTCGACCACGATCGCCACATGCCGCCGCAGCGCCGATTGGTCGTCGAGCACGTAACCGCGCAGCCGCTCGTTGTTTCGGAAAACGGTTTCGAGCGCTTCCCGCACGGTCGATCCTGCCGCCTCGCTCTCGGGGCAGTCAACGTGGCGTCGGAGGTTCGCAGTGAAGACGATGCGCGCCATGTCTAAACTTGGCGCGGTTGCGGCGCGCGATCAATCGTCGCGCGCCGATATAGCGGATTACGGCGTTACTGAACCAGTCGCGGTGCCCCGGCGCGGGGAACTTCGTTCTCCTGCACGACGCCGAGACGGCGGGCGACCTCGGTATAGGCCTCGATCATACCGCCGAGATCTTTGCGGAACCGGTCCTTGTCGAGTTTGTCGTTGGTCTTGACGTCCCACAGCCGACAGGAATCGGGGCTGATCTCGTCGGCGAGCACGATACGCATGTTGTCGCCTTCCCACAGTCGGCCGCATTCGATCTTGAAATCGACGAGCCGAATGCCGACGCCGAGGAAGAGTCCGGTCAGGAAGTCGTTGACCCGGATCTCCAGCGCCATGATGTCGTCGATCTCCTGCGGCGCGGCCCAGCCGAACGCCGTGATGTGTTCCTCCGAGACCATCGGATCATTCAGCTGATCATTCTTGTAATAAAATTCGATGATCGAGCGCGGCAACTGCGCCCCCTCCTCGAGACCGAGGCGGGTCGCCAGCGAACCGGCGGCGATGTTGCGCACGACGACCTCGAGCGGAATGATCTCGACCTCTCGAATCAGCTGCTCGCGCATGTTGATGCGGCGGATGAAGTGCGTCGGCACTCCGATGTCGTTGAGGCGCTGGAAGATGTACTCGGATATCCGGTTGTTGAGGACGCCCTTGCCCTCGATCACCTCATGCTTCTTGGCGTTGAACGCGGTCGCGTCGTCCTTGAAGTGCTGGATCAGCGTTCCAGGCTCTGGGCCTTCGTAAAGGACCTTCGCTTTGCCTTCATAGATGCGTCGGCGGCGGTTCATGCGGTGCGACCGTGGCTTGAGGAAATCCATGCGCGTGGCCTTTTCAAGTGAAATCCCGCCTTCGCCCACGTGCCGGGGACAGACAGGATATGGGGACTCGGACCGCGTAAACCAAGCATTGGTCTTGTCCGGGCCGGGGGCCAGCCCCCACACTGTAACTTAACCGATCGGGGGCGCTGGCACAAACGCTCCCTCGGCTTCGGCCGGATTCATGCCATCGTCTAGACAAACTGTTTAGTGCGGCGTGGGTCGACGCAACTCGGAATTGCAAGCAAAATGGCGAGCAGGAAGGGCCGAAGAGGCGGCCGCAACGCTTCGTTCTCCCGCCGGAAACGCCGGGTCGTTCCGGCCCGCGGGCGGCGGTCGACGCGGATTGGCGTGCGGGCGAAACGCCCGACACGGGTCGTCTCTCGGAAAGGGGCGCGCTTTAACGGGCGCGCCTTGCTCTTTTCAGGCCCTGATTCTGTGAAATGGCGTCTCAAGGCTATGGACGCTCGGGAGGTAACCCAATGGATGATTCAACCCTGAGACGGATCGAGGCCGATCCAAACTACCAGAAGCTCGTCTCCGAACGGAAATCGTTCGGCTGGACCCTCGCGATCACCATTTTAATTCTGTATTACGGTTACATCGCCATTGTCGCGTTCGCGCCCGATCTGATCGCGACCAAAGTGGCAGGCGACATCACCATCGGGATCATCATGGGCGTCGCGCTGATCCTGCTCTCGATCCTGCTCACAGGGATCTACGTCATGCGCGCCAACGGCGAATACGACGACCTGACCAACGCGATCGTCAACGCCGCCAAGATCGGGGGAAAGAAGTGAAGACCTTGTTGCGAACCGGCGCGCTTGCGGGCGCGCTCAGCCTCGCCGCCGGAGCGGCTTCCGCCGCCGGCCCCATCGAGGCTGGATCAATCCAGCCGACCAACTGGAACGCGATCATCATCTTTGTCGCCTTCGTCATCGTGACGCTCGGCATCACCTATTGGGCGGCCCGGCACACACGCACAACCAAGGACTTCTATGCCGCGGGCGGCGGCATCACCGGCTTCCAGAACGGCCTCGCTATCGCGGGGGACTACATGTCGGCCGCCTCGTTCCTCGGCATCACGGCGCTGGTCTACACGGGCGGCTATTACGGTCTGATCTATTCGATCGGCTTCCTCGTCGGCTGGCCGTTTATCATGTTCCTGATGGCCGAGCCGCTGCGTAACCTCGGCCGCTTCACCTTCGCCGACGTCGCCTCTTATCGTCTGCAGGCTACACCCATCCGCGCGATGGCGGCGACCGGCACGCTCGTCACGGTCGCCTTCTACCTGATCGCGCAGATGGTCGGCGCCGGGCAGCTTATCGAGCTGCTGTTCGGGCTGCCCTATCTCTGGGCGGTCGTCGTCGTCGGCATCCTGATGATCATCTACGTCACCTTCGGCGGCATGATCGCCACGACCTGGGTGCAGATCATCAAGGCGGGCCTCCTGCTCGGCGGCTCGACGCTGATGGCGCTGCTCGTGCTCGCCCAGTTCGGCTTTGACTTCAACGCGCTCATCGCCAAGGCGATCGAGGTCCATCCGGGCCACGACAAGATCCTCCTGCCCGGCCCGGCCGTCTCCAACCCGATCAATGCCTTTTCGCTTGGCATTGCGCTCATGTTCGGCACGGCGGGCTTGCCCCACATCCTCATGCGCTTCTTCACCGTCGGCAACGCCAAGGAGGCGCGCAAGTCGGTGTTCTGGGCGACCACCTTCATCGGCTACTTCTACATCCTGACCTTCATCATCGGGTTCGGCGCGATCGTGCTCGTCCTCACCAACCCGGCCTACCACGTTGGCGGCGATGTCACGAAGGCGCTGCTTGGCGGCGGCAACATGCCGGCGATCCACCTCGCTCAGGCGGTTGGCGGCGACCTGATGAAGGGCTTCATCGCGGCGGTCGCCTTCGCGACGATCCTGGCGGTCGTCTCGGGCCTGGCGCTGTCGGGCGCAAGCGCCGTCAGCCATGACCTCTACGCGAGCGTGTTCAAGGGCGGGTACGCGGACGAAGGCGCCGAGGTCCGGGTGTCCCGGATCACCACGATCATTCTTGGCATCGTCGCGATCCTTCTCGGCATCGTTTTCGAGAAGATCAACGTGGCTTTCATGGTTGGTCTGGCTTTCGCGGTTGCGGCGAGCGCCAACTTCCCGGTGCTGCTGCTCTCGATGCTGTGGCAGGGGCTGACGACGCGGGGCGCGGTGATCGGCGGCTTCGTCGGCGTGATCAGCGCGGTGGTGCTGACCATCGTCAGTCCTGGCATCTGGGAGGCGGTGCTGGGTTATCCGAAAGGGTCTGCGTGGTTCCCCTACGTGTCGCCGGCGCTGTTCACCATGCCGCTCTCCTTCCTCTGCTGCTGGATCTTTTCGGTCACCGACAGCTCGAAGACGGCTCAGACGGAAAAGGCGGCCTTCGAGGCGCAATACGTCCGGTCGCAGACGGGCATCGGCGCCGACACCGCGGTCGCTCACTGAGCGGACGACTTGAACCGCTCTCGATCAGCGGGCGTCCGGCTTCGGCCGGGCGCCCTTGTCGTTTTGCCGCGCGATCGGTTGGGATAATCGCATAGCGGCGTTCCTGTCTCGCGCCCCCGCCAACTCACGGTGGGACTCCCGCCCACAAGAGCGCGCCTATGCGGAGCGCAGAAAAAAAGCGGCCCTGACCGGGCCGCTTTTTGATGGACGCCGCGCCGCCGGCGAGCCGGACGAAGCGCTCGAACGCGTCTCAGTCCGCGGGGGTCATCACCGACTGGCGGACGATCGTCTCGATCTCGCCGCGGCGGATGCCGATGTCGCTGAGCTCCCGGTCGGTCAGCTGGCTTAACTCCCGCACCGCGTCGCGGTAACGGCGCCAGGCGGTGAGCTTCTCCGAAATGCTCTTCAAGTTGGTCATCGTCGTTCTCCTTGTTGGAAGGCCTGATGGGTGAACATTTGTCTGTTGCTATGCAAGGTAAGTTCTATTCGGCAGTTTGGGTAGGCGGGCGCAAAGGAGCCAGCCATGTAAATTACGCATATGTATCTTAGCCAAAAGTTTACTTTCTTCAGCATCGCGACGGCCTGTCCCTCTTACGGCGCGCGAGGTGAACCGTCGCGACGGCCCCGGTCTTCGCTTCGGCGTGAAGATCGCCAATCGTACGGCGTCGCCTTTGCGCAGATCCTCACTGGTGCGGCTGTGTCACGAATGTCATTTAAATTCATGGTGATGCGAGCAGTCCGCTGGTCCAGGGCATTGGAATCCGAATTTCGTCGGGGGCTCCGACGACGCCGTAGCGTCTTTCCCGCGGCCACATCGGGCTAAGATTGTTCTTCCGGGTTTAGTTATGTGATTCTGTCATACGCGGGCAAACGTGCGGCGCCGTAGCCGGCACGGGCGCGGATTCCCACCGTGTCTTGCGGCCGATTGCCGCATCCAGTTCGGTCGGCACAATTTGCCGCGGGCTCGCGGGGGCTTTGACGTTTCCCTTCGGGCGTCTACCAATTACTATGGCCGGCGAGCTTGCTTTTGAGCGTGCGAGCGGCGACGAGAGCCCGCGCGCCAGCGTGAACCCAAGGAGCCATGGATGGACAATGTCATCGCCCGCGTCGCCACGGTGGCGAATCTTTCTCCTGAGGTCGCGCGAAAGGCGGTGGCTTTGATCGCTGACTTCATCCAGCGCGAGGCTTCGGAGGACGGCGTCAAGGACCTGTTCGAAAAAGCGCCGGAACTGCAGGCGATCATCGCCTCGGGCGCCTCGACGGGAGGCGAAGGCATGGGTATGGGCCTGAAAGGGCTGATGGGCATCGCGGCCGGGCAGATGGGCGGCGGCGGCCTGATGGCGCTCGGCGGCGAGCTGATGGGCCTCGGCCTCAGCATGGATCAGATCCAGATCGCCGGCCGGGAGGTGTTCGCCTATGCGCGCGAAGTCGCCGGCGACCAGACGGTCGGAGAAATCGCCGCTTCGATCCCGGGGATATCGCAGTTCATCTAACGTTGTAGTTCATTCGACTTTGAAGGAGTACGGTTTTGGACGCTGAGGCAGGGGGATTTCCGGCCTGGACCGAGGCCGACTGGCGCAAGGCTGCCGAGGCGGCGCTGAAGGGGGCGAGTCTCGACAAGCTCGTTTCGAAGACGGCGGACGGTCTTCGTATCGACCCCGTCTATCCGCCGGCGGTGGGCCCGAGAGCCGTGCGCGCCGGCGGGCCCTGGAAGGTGATCGCCCGTCTCGACCATCCCGACGCGCGGGAAGCCAATGCGCAGGCGCTCGAGGATCTGTCGAACGGCGCCGATGGCCTGCAGATCGTGTTCGCCGGCGCCATCGGCGCCTATGGGTTCGGGCTGAAACGATCCGATCCGGCGACGCTGGCGGCGGCTTTCGAAGGCGTGCAATTCGACGCCGGCGCCCGCTTCGAGCTCGATCTTGGTCCAAGCGGCCCGGCCGAGGCGCTCGCTTTCGCCAACCATGTCAGGGCGACTGGCGCCGAGCCGGCCATTTGCGCCGTCTCGTTCGGGCTCGATCCGTTCGCCGTCGCGGCGCGCGGCCCGTTTCCGTCCGACTGGGCGGCTCACGTCAAGCCCTATGTCGACGCGGCCCTCGAACTGAAGTCCGGGCGGTTCAATGGCCCGTTCTTCGTCGCCGACGCGCGCAGCGTGCATGCGGCCGGCGGCTCGGCCGCTCAGGAACTCGCCTTCGCGCTTGGCGCGGGCGTCAGTCTCCTGCGCGCGCTCGGAGAGGCGGGGATCGCACCGGACAAGGCCCGCAGCTCGATCGCCTTCCGTCTCGCGTCCGACGCCGAGGAATTCGTCGAAATCGCGAAGTTTCGGGCGCTCCGCATCGTTTGGGCGCGGGTCGAGGAGGCCTGCGGGCTCGCCCCCCGCGCCCCCTACGTCCAGGCGGAGAGCGCCTGGCGGATGATGACGCGGCGCCACCCGTACCTGAACGTGCTGCGCGGAACGATCGCCGCGTTTGCGGCGGGCCTCGGCGGCGCCGACAGCGTCAGCGTGCTGCCGCACCCGCTCGCTGTGGGCTTCCCGGGCAGCCTCGCGCGGCGGCTCGCGCGCAACGGCCAGCTCGTCCTCCTGCGCGAGTCCCACCTCGGCTTCGTCGACGATCCGGCCGCCGGGGCCGGCGGTTTCGAGGCGCTGACCAAGGCGCTCTGCGACAAGAGCTGGGCGGTCTTCCAGGAGATCGAGGCGAAGGGCGGTCTGCCCGCGGCCCTCGCGGACGGCGGTTTCCAGCGCCAGGTCGCGGAGAACGCGGCGGCGCTGAGGCGTGACGTTGCGCGGATCAAGTCGCCGATCACCGGCGTCAGCGCCCACCCGCAGCTCGTCGAGGCTGCGACCGACATTGCGCCGGGCGCCCCGGAGCCGGAATTCGTCGCGGCCGCCGCGGGCGCGCTCGCCCCCTTCCGCCTCGCCGAGGCGTTCGAGGCGTTGCGCGATCAGTCGGACGCCTGCCTGCAGAAGACCGGCGCGCGGCCAAAGGCCTATCTCGTGGCGATCGGAGCGGAGCCTGTGCATCGTCGCCGTGTCGCCTACATGCGCGAATTGTTCGAGACTGGCGGCGTCCAACCCGTCTATGACGGCGAGGCTGCGACGCCTGAGGACGCCGTCGCCAAGCTGAAGGCGAGCGGCGCCGAGCTGGCCTGCCTCTGCAGCGACGACGAGACCTACGCCGCGCGCGCGGAAGCGTTCGCCACGGCGGTCAAGGCGGCCGGGGTTAAGGGCCTTACACTCGCCGGGCGTCCCGGAGACCTCGAGCAGCGCTTGCGCGCGGCCGGCGTCGATGATTTCATTTTCATGGGCGGCGACGCCGTCGCCGCGCTGAAAGGTCTCTACAAGCGAGTCGCGCCTTAGGGCCGCTCGGGAGGGGTACGATGGGCCTGATTCCCAATTTCTCGAATATTGCCTTCGCAGAGCCGGCAAACCTGCCGAGCGCGGGCGAATCCCATGGGTGGTCGACGCCGGACGGCGTCGACGTCAAGTCGTTTTACGACGAGCGCGATCGGGCAGGGCTCGATTTGTCGCACGAGTGGCCGGGGCTTGCGCCGTTCCTGCGCGGGCCCTATCCGACGATGTACGTGGCCCAGCCCTGGACCGTTCGTCAGTACGCCGGCTTCTCGACCGCCGAGAAATCGAACGCCTTCTATCGCGCCAACCTCGCCGCCGGTCAGAAGGGCCTTTCGGTCGCGTTCGATCTCGCGACCCATCGCGGCTACGATTCCGATCATCCGCGCGTGGCCGGCGACGTCGGCATGGCGGGCGTCGCGATCGATTCGATTTATGACATGCGGACCCTGTTCTTCGGCATCCCGCTCGACACGATGAGCGTGTCGATGACGATGAACGGCGCGGTGCTGCCGGTAATGGCGCTCTATATCGTCGCCGCCGAAGAACAGGGCGTGCCGATGGCCAAGTTGACCGGGACCATTCAGAACGACATTCTGAAGGAGTTCATGGTCCGCAACACCTACATCTATCCGCCAGCGGCCTCGATGCGGATCGTCTCCGACATCTTCGCCTTCACCGCGGCGAACATGCCGAAGTTCAACTCGATTTCGATCTCCGGCTATCACATGCAGGAGGCGGGGGCGACGCAGGACCTCGAACTCGCCTACACCCTCGCCGACGGCATTGAATATATCCGCGCCGGCATCGCGGCGGGCATGAACGTCGACCAGTTCGCGCCGCGCATCTCGTTTTTCTGGGCGATCGGCATGAACTTCTTCATGGAGGTCGCAAAGCTCCGCGCCGCGCGCAAGCTCTGGGCCGGCATCGTCAAGGGCTTCGGCGCCAAGTCGGACAAGTCGCTGGCTTTGCGCACCCACAGCCAGACGTCGGGCTGGTCGCTCACCGCCCAGGACCCAGACAACAACATCGTCCGCACCCAGATCGAGGCGATGGCGGCCACCCAGGGC
>NZ_JBKQOT010000510.1:0-8356 GCF_052145395.1 Roseiarcus sp. | reverse complement strand
TCTGGTGCATGAGATCATGGACAATCTGGAACCCGAGGCCGGCCAGCGACTGCGGCAGAGTCCGCGCTTCATTCAGCGGATGGCTGACACTGCGCCGACGACGATCACGCGGATTGTGAACGAAGGCGCGGAGGGCGAGCCGCCTTTTGCCGCCAATAACTTCTCCGCGCTGACCATCGAGCGGCTGAAGAAAGCCGGCTATCACATGGCAAAACGCGCCATTCTCGGCAGCCTGGCCGAGGCGGCGCACGCCAGGAACCGCTAGAGGCCCGAAGCGAGCTGCCGTGATTACATCCATCTAATTCGGGAGGGGGCGGTGTTCGTATGGCTGGCCGGGACGCCCGGCCATGAGATGGCGGGACGCGCCGTTGTCGGCCCGACCCCCAACGCGGTGGCGCCGAGAGACGCCTTCTGATTTTCAGATATACGTCTTGCGGTTTCCCAGAAATTATGTTATACGTATTCTTACAGGACGAGAAACGAAGAAACCGCCTTCTTTCGCAGAGCCCCGACGCTCAAGCCCCCGGCCCCCGGGGCTTGACGCTTTTGACCCGGGACCTTTCGCGGCTGCGAGGTTCCTCGAGACGACGCCTCGGCGGTTACACGGGACCGGAAAAACCGCCGTAAACGATTGAAAAGCCTCGAAACGAAGTTGGAAATGGCAAAGCCTATTCGCACCGCGTGAGATGGTAGCGGAGGCCGCCGGCTGAGCGCTTCGCCCGAATGCCCTCACGGGGTCGCCTTCGATACCCTCTCCCGAAGGCCAGAAAGCGCAAGTCTTCAGAACGGGTGGTACTGGAAGAGCCAGGTCTCCGTCATGGTCTCATCGCCCGACTTCAGGAACGCGCGCATTTCCACGGGATCGGTCCCGTCGACGATGAGGTCGAACTGCGCCCGCCAGTGGCCGGCGACGCCGTCCGGCACCGCCTCGATCAGCTGGTAATTGCCGAAACTCCCGCGCGAGGCCGAGACGACCAGCTCCGGCTTGACGCCAAACGGCAGCTTTTCCAGCGGGCCCCCGAGAAACTCGACCATGAACTTGCGCACGCCTTTCGGCCGCGGCAGGCCGGGCTGGCCGCCGCGGCCCAGCCGCGTCGCGACGACCCGGCCCAGGTTCGAAGGCGCGGGCGAGTCGGCGAGCCAGTAGAGCTTGTAGTTGAGATGGAGTTCCGCGCCGGCCGGCACCGGCAGGGCCGGCACCCACATCGCCACCACGTTGTCGTGGATCTCGTCGTCGGTCGGGATCTCGCACAGCTGGATCGAGCCCTTGCCCCAGCCCTGCCCGTCCGGCCCCGGCTGCGGCTCGACCCACAGACTCGGCCGCCGGTCGTAGTAGACGCCGTCGATATAGTGGTCGAACACGCGGTCGCGCTGCATCAGGCCGAAACCGCGCGGGTTGTCGTCGAGGAACGACGACACCATGATGCGCGGCGGATTGTTGAGCGCCCGCCACAGCCGCTCGCCGTTGCCCGACCACATCTCGAGCCCGTCCGAATCGTGCACCTCGGGACGCCAGTCGATTGCGGTCTCCTTCTTGGTCTCGGAGAACCAGTACATCGAGGTGCAGGGCGCGACGCCGAAGCGCGAAACCTGGGCGCGGACGAAGAGCGACGCCTGAATGTCCATGACGACGCCCGCGCCGCGGGTCATCAAGAAGCGATAGGCGCCGACGATCGAGGGACCCTCCATCAGAGCGTAGAGCGTCAGCGTGTCGTCCGTGGCGGCTGAGTCGATGTAGAATTGGGTAAAGTCCGGGAATTCCTCGGGCCGGTCCGCCACCGCGACGTCGAGGGCGATTCCTCGCGCCGAAAGGCCGTACTGGCGCAATTCGCCGATGGAGCGGAAATAGGCGGCGCCCAAAAAGGCGACCCAGTCGTTGTGACGCCAGTCGAGCGCTCCGTTGCGCGATTCCTGGATGCGCAGGCCGGCGAATCCCGCCCCCAACGGCAGATCCCGCGCCGGCGAATTGGCCGGCATGTCGAAATAGGCCTGCTCGTAAATGATCTTGCGCGACTGGCCGCCCTCGACCACATGCATGCCGACCGCCTTCTGGAAGAACAGCCCCAGGTGGAAGAAGGTGACCGGGAAGGGGCCCGGCCCGTTGGCGAACAGGGCGTAGTCGTCGCGGTACTTAATCTTACCCCATTCCTCGTAGTTGATCTTCTGCAGCACGTCGGGCGAGGGCCGCGGCGGCGCCTCGTAAGGCAGGCGCGCGCGTTCGCGGGCCTGGCTCTTGAAAAGATCGTAGGAAAACGGGACCGGCGGCTCGAATTGCAGGCCGTCCGGCTCGGCCGCCAGGGCTTCGGCGACCGGGCTCATCGCCGCCGCGGAGGCGGCGACGCCCTTCAGAACCGTCCGACGATCAACGCTATCCGACATGAGGTTTCCTTCGACGCGTCGCCTCTGGCCGCGTTAGTCCGCCTGCGCGCAGATTCACGCGTCCGCCTATTCACTCACAGCCGAACAAAAGTGAGGTAAACGGAAGCCCGCCCCGCCCTGTGAGCCTTCGCTTCATAGCGCGTCGGCCGCCATTCGGGCCAGGGGGTTCGCCAATCCGCCGCGCGCGAGGCGGCCCAGCGGAAGCGCGACGAGCCGAGGAACCGCCTGAGCGTCCAACCGGCGTAGTCGTCGATGTCGGTGGCGAAGCGGACCTCGCCGCCGGACTTCACCACCCGCGCCAGCCCCTCGACCATCGCGTCGGATACGATGCGGCGCTTGTTGTGCCGCCGTTTCGGCCAAGGGTCCGGGTAGAGGATGAACACACGCGAGAAGAATGCGTCCGGCGCGGCCTCGACCAGAGCTTGGGCGTCGCCGCGCCGCAGCCTGACATTGGCGAGCCCTTCCCGCTCGACGCCCGCCAGCGCCGCAGCCACGCCGTTGAGAAACGGCTCGCAGCCGATCAGGCCGACCTCGGGATTCGCCTTCGCCTGCTGGATCAGATGCTCGCCGGCGCCGAAGCCGATCTCCAGCCAGATCGCGCTCGGCTCGAAGGCAAAGTTCCCCGGCCGCCGGAGCTCCTCCGGGCCGATCTCCAGTTTGGGAAGCGCCTCTGCGACGAGGCGCTCCTGACCCGTCCGCAGGGTCTTGCCGCGGCTTCGCCCGTAAAGCGTGCGCCGCCGCGACTCGGGTACGGCTTGACCGCCTGCCGCCATGCATCCCTTCTGTTCGGCGGAGCCTCAGACGAGGCGACGCAAGGTGTCGGCGAGGTCGGTCCGCTCCCAGGAGAAGCCGCCGTCCGCCTCCGGAGCGCGGCCGAAGTGGCCGTAGGTCGAGGTGCGGGCGAAGATCGGCTTGTTCAGCTGCAGGTGCTCGCGAATGCCCCGCGGGCTGAGATTCACGATCTCCATGAGCGCTCTCTCGAGCTTGGCCTCGTCGATTCGTCCGGCGCCGTGGAGGTCGGCGTAGATCGATAGCGGTTTCGCCACGCCGATGGCGTAGGAAAGCTGCAGCGTGCAGCGGTCGGCGAGATCGGCGGCGATGACGTTCTTGGCCAGATAGCGCGCCGCATAGGCTGCGGAACGGTCGACCTTGGTCGGATCCTTGCCGGAGAACGCGCCGCCGCCGTGAGGCGCCGCGCCGCCGTAGGTGTCGACAATGATCTTGCGACCGGTGAGCCCGCAATCGCCATCGGGGCCGCCGATGAAGAACTTGCCTGTCGGGTTGATGTGCCACATGGTGTTGGCGGTGATCCATCCCGCCGGAAGCGCCGCCTCGACATAGGGACGGACGAGCTTCGCCACGTCCTCGGAGGTCAGCGACTCGATCACATGCTGGTGGGAGACCACGATCTGGGTCGCCTCGACCGGCTTTCCGTTCTGATAACGGACCGTCACTTGGCTCTTGGCGTCAGGGCCGAGAGTCCTCTCGACGCCGGAATGACGGGCCTGGGAAATCTCGCGAAGGATCTTGTGGGCATAGTAGAGCGGCGCCGGCATCAGCTCGGGCGTTTCGCGGCAGGCGTAACCAAACATGATGCCCTGATCGCCGGCGCCCTCGTCCTTGTTGCTGGCGGCGTCGACGCCCTGGGCGATGTCGGCGGACTGCGCGTGCAACAACACCTCGATCTCGGCGTTGCGCCAGTGGAAGCCCTCCTGCTCGTAGCCGATGTCCTTGATGGCGGCGCGCGCGGTTTCAATGATCTGCTCGTTCGGAATTCGAGGGCCGCGCACTTCGCCGGCGATGATCACCCGGTTGGTCGTTGCGAGCGTCTCGCAGGCGACGCGGACCTGGTACGGGTCGACGCCCGCCTTGGCGCCCTCGCGGAAGAAAAGATCGACGACTTCGTCGGAAATCCGGTCGCACACTTTATCAGGATGGCCCTCAGACACGGACTCACTGGTGAATTCGTAATTCAGACGAGCCATATTTGCGATCTCCTTCCGACTTCAGCATTCAGGACTTCCGACGCCACGCGCGAACGGTCGAACCGGCCCCGCTTGTGACAGCGGCCGTTCGATACGTCAAGCCGGACTGCACTGAATCGTTCTTTTTAACGAACGCCCTCGAGGCTGCCTGCTTCGCCGCCTTCATCGTGCGGCGCAAGCGATTCGACGAGGTCTATGATTTTGCGGCGAACCTTTGGGTCACGAATGCGCGTGAACGCGCGATTAAGCTTGAATCCTTCCGTTGTGGACAGGAACTGAACGTCGAGCGACCGGGAGCCCCGCTCGGCCCACCCGGCTTTCACCCCCTGCTCGGCTGGTCCACCTTCATAGAACCAGTCCACGTCGACATCGAACACGCTTGCAGCCTGCTTAAGCCGACTGGCGCTAATCCGGTTGACGCCTTTCTCGTATTTTTGGATTTGCTGAAACGTCACGCCTAGAACCGCGCCGAGCTTGCTTTGGCTCATTCCGAGCATAGCGCGGCGCATCCGCAACCGGGCGCCCACGTATACGTCGACGCTGTTCAAAGGACTTTTCACTGCTCCTGCCCCCGATATCCCGCGCCGAACAAGCCCGCTCAGGTGACGCAGCGGAAATACCTTATGCACGCGTCGCGCGCAAGCCGGAAAAATGCAATCTAGGGTTTCCTACCCGCCGCGCCTAAAATGTAAGGTTAAAAACAGGAACACAAGGCCGATCGCCCCCGCGGTCAGCGAGCCGAATCGCGACTGCCACGTCGGCGGTAGAGCCTCCGGCAAATCGGCGTCAAGCACGTCTTCGACGCCCAGCGGCGTCGCCGCGATCTCCCGACCGAATCCATCGACCACCGCCGAAACGCCGGAGTTCGCCACGCGCACAAGCGGCAGACCGAGTTCAATCGCCCTCAGCCGCGCCTGGGCGTAATGCTGATAGGGGCCAGGCGTCACCCCGAACCAGGCGTCATCCGTGACGTTGAGCAACCAGCCGGGCCGGGGCGCGCCAGAAAAGGCGTCGCCGACCTCGATGGGAAAGATCGCCTCGTAGCAGATCAGCGGCACCGCAGCCGGCAATCCCGGAGCATGCAGCACGCGTCGGCCGACCCCCGGCGTGAAGCCGCCGGGCGCCTGGACGAATTGGGTCACTCCGATCTTCTCCAGGAAGGCGTCAAACGGGGTATACTCGCCGAACGGCACGAGATGCTGCTTGTCGTAGCGCTCGCGCGACAGCCCATCGTGATCGACGATCTCGATGGCGTTGTAATAAGCCGGATCCCGTCCCGCTTTCATCTCCACCCGCGCGGCGCCGGTGATGAGAGTCGTGTCGGCCCCGATCAGCGACACGATGTCCCCAAGCGCTTGGGGATCGCGCGATAAAATGAACGGGAACGCCGATTCGGGCCACAAAAGGTGCGTGACGCGGCGGCCGTCCCGCCCGCTTAAGCCCCCGCCGCGATCCGACAACTCGAGGTAACGCCTCACGATGGCGTCCTTGTTTTCCGGCGCGAAGGACTCGCCCTGGGAAATGTCGGGTTGCATCACCCGAAGCCTGACGTTCGGCACGAACGCGCTCGTCGGCGCGGCCAGCCGTTCAACGCCGAAACCGGCGATCGCAAAAAGCGCGAGGACCGCGACCATCGTCGGGGCAGACGCGAACCGGCCGTCTCCGGCGCGCCACAGCGTCGCCGGGGCCGCGAAGACCGCGATTGCGATGAAGGTGAGACCGTGGAGGCCGACGACCGAGGCGATCTGCGCCAGCGTCAGATTCGCGCCCAGCGCCATGCCGATGTCGTTCCACGGAAAGCCGGTGAACAAAAGGCCGCGCGCCCACTCGCTCAACCCCAGGCCGAAGGCGAGCGCGAAGACGCGCGAGGGTCCGGGCGACCAGAGGAGCCGGGCCAGCGCGAAGCCAAAGGCCGGAAAGAGAGCCAGCCCCGCGGGCAGGACGAGCACGCCGAGCGGGAGGGCCCAGACGAACTTGTTCCCGTCGACGAGGCAGGCCGCGCCGACCCACCACAGACCGGCGAGGAAATATCCGAACCCGAACCACCAGCCTGCGCCGAAGGCGGCGCGGATCCGCTGGCCGACGCCCCCCTGCGATCCATCGATCAGCCAGATCGCGACGGTCATGGGGACGACCATCAAGATGAACCCATCAAACGGCGGCAGCGCGAAGGCGCCGGTCGCCCCGGACAGAAAGGCTATGGCGCGCCGCCGCCATCCCCAGGAGAGGATGACGCCCTGTGGCAGCGCCGCCAGGACGCCGGCGATAGGGGAGACCCGGGCGACCTCGGTCAAGACAAGAGTCCCGGACCTGGACAAGCGACCGCGTGTTTTTGGCAATAGCCCTGCATTTTCAATAGGTTATGTGGCATTTTACTCGATTCGCGAGTCAGGCTTCATTTGTTTTCAAGGACTTACGAGCAAGTTCGGGTTTTGCGGCCTATGCCGTTGTGCCGGGTGCCCCCTTCCGGGCGAGGGTCCGGCGCGACTCCTTTCAAAACGAATGGCGACGCCATCATGACTCGTCTGCTCGATCAGGCGACGGAATGTCGCCCATTGCCTAAGCGCCGCTCGCGCGAATTGCGCGCCGCCGGGAGGAGCGGCGCGAGTCGGGGAAGCGGCCACCGTCAAGGTAACACAGACTCCGGATCGCCATAGGATAGGCTCGGCCGGTACAGCGTTTTGCTGCGCGCCGAGGACCTGGGAGTCGACAGCGCTGGCCGCGTCCTGTCGAAAGGCGGAAGCGGCGATCCCCATGCAAAGCGGCCTCACACATGAAGCGCGCCGCGACGAGGCGACGCCGCGCCTCAAGCGCGCTCGGCCTTGTCGCGTGCGTTCTGCGCTTCGATCGCTTCGCGCGCGGCCTTCCATTCGGAGTCGCCCCATTTGCGCAACTCGTAGAAATTGCCGCCGGTTGCGAGCGCCTGCGCGCCGTCCATGGCGATGGTCTCGCCGGTCAACCACTCGCAGCCGTCCGAGAGAAGGAAAGCGGCGAGGTTCTGCAACTCCTCCATGCGTCCCACGCGGCCGAACGGGTTGACGGCCAGCGTTCCCTTGCCCTCGTCCGGCATCAGCCGTTTGCTCATGCCTTCGGTCGGGATTTCGCCGGGCGCGATCGCGTTGAGGCGGACGCCGTAACGTCCCCACTCTGCCGCGAGCGATTTCGTCATCGCGTCGATGGCGGCCTTGCTCATCGCTGACGGGACAACAAACGGGCCGCCGTTGCGGACCCAGGTCACCGTGATCGAGACGACGCTGCCGCGATGGCGCCCATGGATCCAGCGCTTGCCGACCGCCTGGGTGACGTAGAACGTGCCGTGCATGACGATGTTGGCGATGGCGTCGAAGCCGCGCGGCGAGAGGTCCTCGGTGCGGGCGATGAAATTGCCGGCCGCGTTGTTGACGAGCGAGGTCAGGGGCCCGTCGCGAAAGATTTCCTCGACCATGGCGTCGACCGCGGCGGCGTCGCGAATGTCGACGCCATAGGCTTTGACGACGCCGCCGTGCGCTTTCATGAGTTCGTCCGCCGTCGCCTCGCACACGCCCCTGCGCCGTCCGCAGATGGCGATCTCGGCGCCGAGGCCGAGCAGGCGCTCGGCAATCCCTCTGCCCAGTCCCGTGCCGCCGCCGGTGATCAGAATTTTTTTGCCCTTGAAGAGATCGGTCGCAAACATTGGCGCTTCCTCAGCGGTTTTAGCCCTCCCCAACCGATGGAACGTAGCAGGCTGATGAAAATGAGCCCAGGCACTTTCAGTCCGGATAAAGCCAGCGTATACCCTGTTTACCCCACGACCCGAGATTCCCTGGGGTTTATGATGCGGAAATTGTCGGTGACGGCGCTTCGAAATTCGCGCCATCGCTTGGGTGCGTCTTGGCGTAGGAAGCCGAGCGTCGCCTCGGCGAAGTCCTTGTAGGTTGCGTAGCACCTGTTGTGCGTTATGTTCTTGTGCATCACTCCCCATAGACGCTCGATCGGGTTCAAATGCGGGCAAT
>NZ_JBKQOT010000509.1:0-8707 GCF_052145395.1 Roseiarcus sp. | reverse complement strand
GTCGACGACGTCGTGATGGGCGCGGCGCTTCAGCAGGGCTCGACGGGCGGCAACATCGCACGTCAGTCCGCGCTGCGCGCGGGCCTTCCGACCAGCGTCGCCGGCATGTCGGTCGACAGGCAATGCGCCTCGGGGCTCATGGCGATCGCGATCGCAGCGAAGGAGATCGTCGCGGACGGCATGAGCATCGCGGTCGGCGGCGGGCTCGGGTCATCTCGCTCGTCCAGAACGACAAGATGAACCGCTATCGCGCCATGGATCCGTGGCTGGCCGACCACCGCGACGACGTCTACATGTCGATGCTCGAGACCGCCGAGATCGTGGCGGCGCGCTACAAGATCTCGCGCGAGCGGCAGGACGAATACGCTCTGCAATCGCAATTGCGGACCGCTGCGGCGCAGGAGGCCGGCCGGTTCGAGGCGGAGATCGCACCGCTGCCGAGCGTGATGAAAGTCGTCGACAAGGCGACGGGCGCCGTCTCGGAAAAGTCCGTCACGCTGAAGCACGACGAGGGCGTTCACGCCGACACGACGCTCGCAGGACTTGCCGCGCTGAAGCCGGTCTTTACCGAGGGGATTCGGTTGGCGGAGCCGGGCCAATACATCACCGCCGGCAACGCCTCGCAATTGTCGGACGGCGGCAGCGCCTGCGTGCTGATGGAGGCGAAGCTCGCGAGCCAGCGCAACTTGACGCCGCTCGGGATCTATCGCGGCGTCACGGTCGCCGGCTGCGATCCAGACGAGATGGGCATCGGGCCGGTGTTCGCCATTCCGAAGCTCCTCAAGGCCCACGGCCTCAAGGTGGACGACATCGGCCTCTGGGAGCTCAACGAGGCCTTCGCCGTGCAGGTGATCTACTGCCGCGACAAGCTCGGTATCGACAACGACAAGCTCAACGTCGACGGCGGCGCGATCGCGGTCGGCCACCCTTACGGCATGAGCGGCGCGCGCCTCACCGGCCACGCGCTGATCGAGGGGAAGCGGCGCGGCGTCAAGTACGTGGTGGTGACGATGTGCGTCGGCGGCGGCCAGGGCGCGGCCGGACTGTTCGAAGTCGCGTGACGGGAGCGGCGTCCCACCGCTGCCCGCGGGACGCGCGGGTGGTCCCCCTCTCCCCGCTCGCGGGGAGAGGGGACGGCTGGCGCCTTCGAAGAGCGCCGCGCGCTCTCAACCTGTCGCAAGGGATGTCGTCGTGACCGATCCGCAGCACATGGCGCCGCTGGCGGCCTTTCATGGGCGTAAGCCGCCAGCGCCGCCGTGGTTCGACGCGATCATGGCGCAGGAGCCGGAGCGGACCTTCGTCGAGTTCGAGGAGGCGAAGGTCGAGGCGCTGGCCTGGGGCGAACGCGGCAAGCCCGGGCTCATGTTCCTGCACGGCGGGGCGGCGCACGCGGACTGGTGGAGTTTCATCGCGCCATTCTTCGCCGGCGAACGGCGCGTGGTCGCCTCGACCTTCACTGGTATGGGGCGCTCCGACTGGCGCGAGCATTACGTGTTCGAGCAGTTCGTGCGCGAGGCGCGCGGGGCGGGGCGCGCGGCGGGGGCGTTCGATTCCGGGCCGCCGGTCGTCGTCGGCCACTCGTTCGGCGGGCGCGTCGCGATGGGCCTGTCGCGCGACTTCGGCGACGAATTTCTTGGCGCGGTGATGGTCGATCCGCCCTTCTTCGCGCCGCAAAACTTCCGTCCGCCGGCGCCGCCGCAGGCCTCGCGCATCGCGCGGGTAAAACACTCGCTCGCGACGGTCGTCGCACGCTTCCGCCTCATGCCGCCGCAGCCGTGCGAGAACCTGTTCGTGCTCGACGCGATCGCCCGCCGCTCGGTGCGCGAGGCGGTCGACGAGGAGGGGAAGCCCGGGTGGGCGCTCTGCTTCGACCCGCATTTCTGGGAGAAATTCGGCCGCATCGACCCAACACCGATCGTCGCCGCCGCGCGTTGCCCGATGGCGCTCGTCCGCGGCGCCAAGTCGAAGCTCTTCAAGGCCGACGACGCGGATTATCTGATGAGCTTCTTGAAACCCGGCTCGCCCCATGTCGTCATCCCCGAGGCCGAGCACCATGTCATGATCGACCAGCCGCTCGCGTTCGTCTCGGCGCTTAGAGCGTTGCTGGCGAGCTGGCCTCAACGGAGGGAAACTCCATGAACGCTCCCGTCCCTCGCCTGACCGCGCTCGCTCATGGCGGCGGCTGCGGCTGCAAGCTCGCGCCATCGGTGCTGCGCGAACTTCTCGCCAGTGAGCCGGCAGCGGCGCCCTTCGCTGATCTGATCGTCGGCACCGAGACCGGCGACGACGCCGCGGTCTGGCGCCTCGACGACAAGACCGCCATCGTCGCGACGACCGACTTTTTCATGCCGATGGTGGACGACCCGTACGATTTCGGCCGGATCGCCGCGACCAACGCGCTCTCCGACGTCTACGCGATGGGCGGCCGGCCGATCTTCGCGCTCGCGATCCTCGGCATGCCGATCGACAAGATGCCGACCGCCATGATCCGCGAGATTCTACGGGGCGGCGCGGCCGCGGCGGCGGGGGCGGGAATCCCCGTCGCCGGCGGCCACTCGATCGATTCGCCCGAGCCGATCTACGGCCTCGCCGTGATCGGCCTCGTGTCGCCCGAGACCTTGAGGCGCAACTGCGACGCGCGCCCGGGCGACGCGCTGATCCTCACGAAGCCCATCGGGGTCGGCATCTATTCGGCCGCGATCAAGAAGGGCGCGCTCTCGGACGATGGCTACCGCGAAATGCTCGGCTTCATGACGCGCCTCAACGTCGTTGGCGCGGAGCTGGCGAAGGACGAAGCTGTGCACGCGATGACCGACGTGACGGGCTTCGGGCTCCTCGGCCACTCGCTCGAAATGGCGCGCGGGGCGGGCGCGACCCTGCGGCTGAAACTCGACGACGCGCCCACGCTCGCTGAGGCGGAAAGCCTCGTCAAAGCAGGCTTCTCGACCGGCGCCTCGCAGCGCAACTGGGCGAGCTACGGCGACGCCGTCGTCTTGCCGGAGGGTCTCGAGGACTGGCGCCGGCGGCTCCTGACCGACCCGCAGACGTCGGGCGGCCTGCTTGTAGCGTGCGACGCCGCGGCGGCGCCGACCCTCTGCGCCCGCATCCGTGAGGGCGGAGACCCGCAGGCCCGGATCGTCGGGTCCGTCGAGGCCGGCGAGCCGATCGTGGAAGTCGTTTGAGGCTGGCGCAGGAGAGTGGGAGTCGAACCCACCCGGGACAGGCTCGCTGCCCCACACGGATTTGAAGTCCGGACGCCCCACCGGGAGCGATTCTCCTCCAATTCCGCCGTCGTAGCCGCTTCATTCGATTCCGAACAGGTCCAGCCGATGGCGGTTGACGCGCCTGAGGTCGCCCTTTCGCAGGGTCACGCCGTGGCGATCGAAAAATTCGAGGATCTGGATCGCGACCTTGCGGCCGTTCTCCACCCGATCGCGGAACTGGGCTGCAGTGAAGGCGCCGTCGGGGGCGCGTTCCGTCAGATCGGCGATGATCGCCGTCATCTCCCTGACCGTCGCCCGGAGAAAGAAATGGTCGTGGGCGACTTCGTCGACGCGACCCATTCGGCCCGCTCGCTTGAGGAGGCGGCGGACGTCCGTCTCGGCGCGGCCGGTCGAATTCGCGATGTCGCGCACCCGCGGCGGACGGAACCGCTCTGCCCCGCCGATGAGCGGCGCGATCGTCTCCCAGGCGGCTTCGTCTGCCGGCGCGAGACGGACTTCGTGCGACGGCAGCCGGACGAAGGCGCCGTCGAGGACGACGCCGCCTTCGCGCGCGAGCTTCTGCAGCGCCGCGTCGAACGCGGGCTTCAGCAGGCTCGGCGCGAGCGCCATCCGAAGCTGCTCCCGACCGACGCCCTGAAGGTCCGGGTTGTCGGCGTGATAGGCCGCGATCCGCTCGACGGCCGCGGCGGAGAAGGCGCGCCAGCGCTCGGGCGTCAGCGCGGTCCTCTGCTCGTTCGCCGCAAGCACCACGAGGTCGAGCGCCGCCGCGAGCGCCTCCGTCCGCTCGGCCGAGAGGCCGCGGTCGCGGGCGAAGACGGCGAGATCGCCGGCGAAGGGCGGCGCGGTGAGAAGCGCGGCGAAAGACGCGGTGGGGTCGGCGATCGCCAGCGCCGCCCGCTGCGCGCGCCGCTCGGGCGTCCGGCGCTTCCTCGCCGGCGGCCTGAGGTCGAGGAACCGTCCGCCGCCCAGCGTCAGCCGGGCGGAGACGTCGCGGACGATGAAGCGATCCTGGGCCGCCGCGGCGATCGGCTGGTCGAGCACGAGCTGCACTTCGGCCTCGGCGCCGGGCGCGATCGGCCCGTCCCCGAGCGGCGCGATCCGCGCGCCCACTTCCACGGCCGCATGATGCAGGCGAACCGGGAACCAGGAGGCGATCGGCTTCGGCGCGTCGGCCGAGACGCGAAGGAGCGCGTCGATGCGCGCGGTCGGCGCGTGAAGCTCCGGATCGAGCACCACGTCGCCGCGGCCAATCGCGTCCTTCTCCACCTCCGCGCCCGCCAGATTGAGCGCGCACCGGTCGCCGGCGCGGGCGGTCTCGCTCGCGCGGTTTTGCGCGTGCAGGGAGCGCACGCGGGCGGCAAGGCCGGACGCGCTGATCAGGACCCTGTCGCCGACCCGTACCGACCCCGCGAGAACCGTCCCGGTCACGACCACCCCGACGCCGGCGAGCGTGAACACCCGGTCGACCGGAAGCCGGAAGCGGGCGTCTTCGGACTTCTCGCGCCGAGCGCCGGCGACGGCGGCCTCGATATGTGCGCGCAAAACGTTGACGCCCTCACCGGTCAGCGCCGAGACCGCGAGGACGTCGGCGCGAGTAAGCGTCGTCCCGGCGATCATCGCGCGCGCCTCTCGTGCGACCTCGGAGAGCCGCTCGGGCGAAGCGAGATCGGCTTTGGTGATGACGACGACGCCGCGCTCGACGCCGAGCAGGTCGAGGATCGCCAGGTGCTCGCGCGTCTGCGGCATGATCCCGTCGTCCGCCGCGATCGTCATGAGGGCGAAATCGACGCCGCTCGCGCCCGCCAGCATCGTGTGGACGAAGCGCTCGTGGCCGGGAACGTCGATGAAGCCGATGGACGTCCCCGCTGCCGTCGCCATGAAGGCGAAGCCGAGATCGATGGTGACGCCGCGCGCCTTCTCTTCCTTGAGGCGGTCGCCGTCCACTCCGGTCAAGGCCTTCACCAGAGCCGTCTTGCCGTGGTCGATGTGCCCGGCGAGACCGACGATCACGACGTCCCGTCCGGCGGCGCGCTCCGCGCCGGCGCCTCGGCGTTCCAATGCTGCAAGTTCGAGAGAAAGGCGTCTTCGTCGTCGAGGCAGCGCAGGTCGAGCACGAGGCGGCCGTCGTCGATCCGCCCGACGACCGGCCGCGGCAGGGCGCGCAGCCTGCGGGCGAGATCCTCGATCGCCCGCCCGCCTGCGTCAGCGCGGATGGCGAGGCCGGCGCTGGCGATCGTTTCGAGCGGCAGCGCTCCGGATCCGATCTGGCTCCGGCAGGCTGAGGTCTCGACCGCGAACGCATCTCCGAGCGCGAGAGCGACAAGGGGCAGAAGGCGCTCCGCCTGGGCCTCGATCTCCGTGAGCGGCCGGGCGAGGGAGCGCAAGGACGGCAGGCGCGCGGCAAGCCGGCCGGGATCGCGATAGAGCTTTAAGGTCGCCTCGATGGCGGCGAGCCGGATCTTGTCCACGCGCAGCGACCGCTTCATCGGATTGCGGTTGACCGCCGCGATCAGGTCGCGACGGCCGACGATGAAGCCCGCCTGCGGCCCGCCGAGCAGCTTGTCGCCGGAGAAGGTAACGAGGTCGGCGCCGTCGGCGACCACTTCGCGGACCGTCGGCTCCCTCTCGAGACCGTAAGCCGCAAGATCGATCAGCGTCCCCGACCCGAGATCGTGCAGGAGCGGGACGTTCGCCGCCCGCGCGATTCCAGCGAGCTCCGCCGTTCCGACCTCGGCCGTGAAACCCTGGATGCGGTAGTTCGACGTGTGGACCTTCAGGATCGCGCCGGTCTCGGACGTCAAAGCCTCGCGGTAGTCCTTCGCATGGGTGCGGTTGGTCGTGCCGACCTCGACGAGCCGGGCGCCGGCGCGCGCCATGATGTCCGGCATGCGAAAGGCTCCCCCGATCTCGATCAGTTCGCCGCGCGACACGATCGCCGCGCGTCCGCCGGCGAGCGTGTTGAGGCAGAGGAGCACGGCGGCCGCATTGTTGTTCACGACCGTCGCGTCCTCGGCCCCGGTCAGGGCTGAGACGAGCGCCCGGACGTGGTCGTCGCGCTCGCCCCGCCTGCCGGATGAGAGATCGAACTCGAGCGCCACCGCGCAGCGCATAGCCGCGACCGCCGCCTCGATCGCCGCCTCGGCCAAAATCGCCCGCCCGAGATTGGTGTGCAGCACGGTGCCGGTCAGATTGAACAGCGGCCTTAAAGCCGACCGGTCTTCCGCCTCGAGCCGCGCGAGGCTCCGGGCCGCGATGTCCTCGGCGCTGGGCGCTACGGCGGCGCCCGCCTTAAGGACGGCGCGGGCCTCGTTCAGCGCCTCGCGCACGGCCTCGGTAAAGGCGGGGCGGCCGAAACGCTCGACGAGGGGCCCGGCGGCCGGCGCGTTCAGCACCGCGTCGACCGAAGGCAGGTCGCTGAGGCGCGCGGGTCTCACGCCATCCATTGGAGCCTCAATCTCCCTCATCGCCGGTCCGTCGTGATTCCCAGCATAGCGCAGACTCGACAGGCTGGAGAACGGCGGCCCTTCGAAAGTCAAGCGCGTCGTGACGCGCCGTAGCGTGGCGTGAATAGCGGGGACAAGGCGGCGCCTCCTCCAAAGGATTGTTGGCGGCGGCCGGCGGCGGCGTTATGCCCCGGCCGGGATCGAGAGGGGCCCTCGAAAATTTGTCGTTGTCGGAGCCGCTGGCGTATCCTCGCGTTGCTGATTCGCGTGTTTTCGCGTTCGCCCAAGACCCCAACCGCTGAAAGACGCTCTCAACGCCCATGGCGACAGTCGAAGCCTTGATCCAACGCGCATCGGCGCCGCAGGAGCGCGCCTATCGCGTTCCTCCCGCGAACGTCGAAGCCGAACAGGCCCTACTCGGCGCGATCCTGATCAACAACGACGCCTTCGACCGCGTCTCCGATTTCTTGCGCAGCGAGCATTTCGTCGAGGAGATTCATCGCCGGATCTATGAGATCGCGGGCACGATGATCCGGCAGGGCAAGCTCGCGACGCCGATCACGTTGAAGACGTTCCTCGGCGAGCACGACCTCGGCGGCATGACCGTGCCGCAATATCTCGCGCGGCTCGCGACCGAGGCCACCACCATCATCAACGCCTACGACTACGGACGCAGCATCTATGACCTCGCGCTGCGCCGCGAACTGATCGGAATCGGCGAGGACGTGGTCAACGTCGCCTATGACGCGCCGGTCGATTCGAGCCCGCGCGAGCAGATCGAGGAGGCCGAGCGGCGCCTCTACCAGATAGCCGAGGGCGGCCGCTACGACGGGGGTTTCCAGCGCTTTTCCGACGCTCTGAAGATCGCCGTGGACATGGCCGCCAAGGCGTACGAACGCGAAGGCTCGCTTTCGGGCATCGCCACCGGCCTTCATGACCTCGACCGCTACATGGGCGGCCTGCAGGCGTCCGACCTCGTGATCCTCGCGGGGCGCCCGGGCATGGGCAAGACGGCGCTTGCGACCAACATCGCCTTCAACATCGCCCGCGCCTACGAGGGACGGACGCGCGCCGACGGCGTCATGGAGACGGTCAACGGCGGAATCGTCGGCTTCTTCTCTCTGGAAATGTCGGCGGAGCAGCTCGCAACCCGCATCATCGCCGAGCAGTCCAGCGTCGCCTCCTACAAGATCCGGCGCGGCGACATCACCGAGGGGGACTTCCGCCGGGTCGCCGACGCGGTCACCGAGATGCAGTCGATCCCGTTCTACATCGACCAGACCGGCGGCATCTCGATCGCGCAGCTCACCGCGCGCGCCCGGCGCCTCAAGCGCCAAAAAGGCCTCGACCTTCTGGTCATCGACTACCTTCAGCTTCTCTCCGGCTCAAAGTCGCGGAACGACAACCGCGTCCAGGAGCTGACCGAGATCACCACCGGACTGAAGGCGCTGGCCAAGGAGCTCGCCGTACCGATCCTCGCCCTCTCCCAGCTCTCGCGCCAGGTCGAGTCCCGCGACGACAAGCGGCCCCAGCTTTCGGATTTGCGCGAGTCCGGCTCGATCGAGCAGGACGCCGACGTGGTGCTGTTCGTCTATCGCGAGGAATACTATCTCAAGAACCGGGAGCCGCGGCCGGGCACCCAGGAGCACATCGACTGGATGACGCAGATGGAAAGCGCCCACGGCCGCGCCGAAGTCATCATCGGCAAGCAGCGGCACGGGCCGACCGGCACGGTCGAGCTGCAGTTCGACGCCGAGGTGACGCGGTTCAGCTCGATCGCGCGGGAAGACACAATCCCGGAAATCCGCTAAGGGCTCGTCAGGAAACTACAGCTTCGTCGCGGTTGGGCGGGGTTTGATTGTGTAATTCCATTCGCCTTGGAAATTGGCCCGGGCGAGATTGAGAGAGGCCATCTGGTCGTCGGTGACGGCGACGCCCTTGGGGTAGGGATTGGGGTCGAGTTCGCAGAAGACTTTCAGTCCGGTTTCGGTGGTCGTGGAGGAGATCAGCTCAGAACGCGCAAGCTCTTGCAGGTCCAGC
>NZ_JBKQOT010000508.1:0-3147 GCF_052145395.1 Roseiarcus sp. | reverse complement strand
ACGAAATTCGTCTCCAACACGAATGACCTGCGCCTCGACGATGACGTCAAGCTGTTCTTTGTCGCCAGCAACGCGATCCTTGACGCCTCGATCGCCGCCTGGGACGCCAAGTATTCTTACGACTATGTGCGCCCCATTACGGCGGTTCGCGCACTTGGCGACACGCCGATAAGCGCATGGCGCCCGCGCTCTCTACCCGTCGTATTGGCCTATTCCACTCCGGCCGCGACGGCCGACGCCAAGGATGCCGTCGCCGTTCCCGCGGGACTTGGGGAAGTACGCGCGGCGAACTGGGAACCCTATTTGCCGACGCCGCCATTCCCCGCCTATGTTTCCGGTCATAGCGCGTTCACCGCGGCCTGGGCTCGCGTCATGGAGCTCGTGACCGGAGAGCCGGACTTCAATTTCCACGTGACGGTGAGGCGCCTGTACGTCGAGCAGCGCGAACTGGCGCAGCCGGTGACGCTATCTTATCCAACCTTCGCGGCAGCCGCCGAAGCCAGCGGGATATCCCGTATTTGGGGCGGGGTTCACTGGCCGGCAGACAATGAACGTGGCCAAGAGCTTGGTCGGAAGGTCGGCGAGAATGCCTGGCAGCGCGCTCAGCAATTTGTGCTCGGGGCCGCGTCTCCTGCGACGGCCGTATTCGCGACGCTGCACCCGCCTTTTTGGTTCCATGACAACGAAATGTCGGACCGCCCCGCTCATTTCGAAGCTGCCTCAGGCCTCGCAGTCGACTTGCCGCCTGGAGGAGTGGGCGTCTGGCGGAGCATCGTTGTCGATGCGATGCCCGCCGGCGCATACGAGCTGATACTTAAGACCAATGTGACCGGCGATCAGCCGATCCGGCTGACGGTCGCCATCGAACCGAGCGAAAAATCGCTAGACGATCCTGTCGCAGTGACCGAGGCAGTCGTTCCCGTGACCGGCTCTGACGGCGTCGTGACAATTCCGTGGACGAGCGACGGCGTCCGATCGTTTAAAGTGTCGATTAAAGCGCACGCCGATGGCGGCGGCGCCCGGCTCATCATCTCGGCCATCAGCGCTTCACGCGTGTGGCCTGCGGTGGCCGGGTCGCCCCGCTACTACGAGCCAAGCTCGGCGGGCCAGCCCGACCAATAGCGAACCGGTCCGACGACCATGGGGACGCGAATCCGGAAGGGGTTCGCGGCGCACTCTGAAAGCGATCGGCAAAAGCTCCCGGGTGATTGAGGAATTGACGGCCGTAAGTTTTGGAATAATTGACATGAGCCGCAGTCGGCGAAGGAGGTTATTCTCTTTTCGTCGCGGGCGGGCGTTCGAGATTTTGCGCGTCTCTCCCGGCGAACGGGCTCGCGACACTTCGATCACGAATGCGCGTACATGGGGGAGGGTAGGCGTATGCGTTCGGCGGCCTGGCGTTGCGGCGCGTTCGGCGTCCCCCTCATCGCAGCGGCGCTCACCAACGCGCGCGCGGAGACGATCGAGCTGCCGACCTTCGACGTCGTCGCGACGACTCCGCTCGGCGGCGGCCGGATCGATGTATCGAAAGTTCCCGACGCGGTCTGGCAGAGGAGAGCGCAACGTTTTGATCCAATGGGGGACTATCAGTGTGGAATTACGCGGCTTTCTCGGATCTATTGTCTCCGACTGTTACTAGCAGATCGTTTGTGGGGCGCCGCCGCCGATCGACCTATCGCTCAGCTACTACGACCACCTCGCCGCTTCTGAAGGTCATCGTTTCGAGGATTGGCGATCTCAAATTGGCCAACGTCTGAGATCTGCATCGGCGCGACGACCCGCGGTCGGCCCCGCGACCAGCCAGCAACAGCACATCGTCACAATCTTCAATGTCCGCTTGACGTCGGCTCCGGCCGCCCGCTGCGCGCGAATAGGGGTCATTCTCCGGCGAGGCGAACGCGTCGAACCCACCCAACCGGGCCTCTGAAACGAATGCGCCGCGTGTCCCACCTATGCGAGTTCTTCCAGCAGCGACCTGGCCTCTTTCAGATCCGGCGTGTCGAGGCCCTCTGTGAACCAGCCGTAAACGGGCGCGAGGAGGTCGCGTGTGAATCGGCGTCGGACGCCGAATTACAGTCCTTGGCCGCGCACATGGGTACGAGGCGGTAGTCTGCCCACTTCATCTTAGACGCCCGCGTACCAGTCGTACCCGACCTCGTCTTCCCAGTATCCGCCCCGCCCGCTCCCAATCCCCGCCAACAAAGCCACAACCTCGAGGCGCATGACGTACTTCGCTTGCTTGTAGCCAAGCTGCCGCTCGACGCGCAGCCGCGATGGGGCGCCGTGGCCAATAGAGAGGGGCTGCCCGTTCATCGCGTAGGCCAACAGGGTCTGCGGGTGGAACGCATCCACAAGGTCAATGCTTTCGTAGTAAGGCGTCCCGTCGAACTGGTCCGCGCAATGGAACACGACGAAGCGGGCGTTCGGCTGCAGGCCGACCTGCTTGAGGAGGTGACTGAGCTGGACGCCCGTCCACTTACCGATCGCGCTCCAGCCTTCGACACAGTCGTGCCGTGTAATCTGGGTGCGCGACGGCATTGCCTGCAGCTCAGCCAACGAATACGAGGTCGGCGAAACAACAAGCCCGTCGATCCGGAGCCGTCAATCCGTGAACCGGCCGCCCGCGAACTTCTGGTACTCCGGCGTACCGGGATCGGTGTTCCCATTAGTGCGGAACACAGGAGACATTTCGCTCTCGAAGAATTCAGGCGCGAGCGCGTTCGCGCCTGTGAGCCGTTGAACACGATAGGCGAGCCAGTCGCCTGCCGACAGCACGGTGTCCTGGAATGTCGTGTTGTAGGTCGGCCCGGTGCAGGCAGAGAGCGCTATCGAAGAGCCGCCGGCGGCGATGCTCGCGATGAGTTTGCGCCGTGTGATGAGGTGGGCCATCAGTCCGGCTCCGCCGGCAGGTGGTAGCGGCCCGTAATCATTGACCGGATCTCGTTTATCGGCCCGACGAGCGCGACCATCAACACGTGCACGAAGATGAAGAGCACGATGAGCATCGCGCAGATAAAGTGGATCGACCGCGCGGACGGACGACCTCCGAAGACGTCGATGAGCCACGGCCACGCCGCATCCATCGCCGGCGACATGGTCAGCCCAGTCAGAATCAGGAGAGGAATGAGGACGAAGACGACGCCCACA
>NZ_JBKQOT010000507.1:0-3460 GCF_052145395.1 Roseiarcus sp. | reverse complement strand
GCGCCGCGGCGAGATTGAGGCTTTCCTCCACCGTGACAACCGGCAACAGCGTAGCTTTCGACGTGCTGGAGAAGCTTGAGAACTCCAAGGTCGACACGGCTCCGAAAGGGTTCGGCGGGGAGAAGTCGCTGAAGGTCGCCAGAAGCTTGGGGAGGCCGAGAACATCGCGGCCAGAAAAGGCGGACAGGGGGTTGTCGACGACAATGAAGGGACAAAATGTCGCGACTTCCATCGTTGGGATCAGCCACCCCCAGAACTCGACGAACTTCCATACGAATATCCGAACATAACACTCCCTTTGCGAAGTGTATCCCATATCCGGCCACAGCGCGTTTTCCATTCTTGGGTATGATAGGATCTCCAGATCCACGAACGGAAGAAACGGACGGTACTCGAATCCACGATCTTCCAAAGACCCTATGTTTAGAACGCGGTCACAGAGGATGTTCAGGCAGTTGAGGTCGGCGTCCAGGCGAAAGCTGAGGATGGTGACTCCGGGGAAAGTATAGGGCGGAGGAAATTCAACTTCGCCAATCTGGTCTATATACTGCATGGTCGTGGGCCTCCTGAAATATCACTGCCCGATCTATACGTCCGTCGAACTCCAAACTGCGCGGGGGCTAGGGGTCAGAATCCCCGGGCCGCGGCGGACCCAGGCGCAGGCGAGGCCCACACCCGCCCGACCGGATCGCGCACGGCCTCCCCCGCATATAAATCCTCGCGTCTCGAGCCTTCCATGCCCAACACGAAGTCCGCTCCGTACACGCGCGCGGGCGTCTGAAAGCCGACTTCGAAGTCTCCGCCCAACACACGACGGGCAATCTCGGTGGCGGAAAGCGCGGTAAAGCTGTATCCGTCGATGTTCTCGAGGCGGGCGCAGGTGCATCGTCTCCAGACGTCCTCCGCCTCGGCGACGACGACATGGCGGGCGGCCATCCTCGCTTCGTCCGACGGTTCCTCCGGCAAGATCTCAGCGCTGAGGCGCTGCAGCGGCTGGAATATCGGCAGCCGAAGCGCCTCTCCGAGGCGAGCGCCGACCGGCGCGAGGATGCGCGTCAAGGTCCCCGTGTCGACATAGACCTCGATGTTGGGAACGCCCGTGGTGTGGTAGCCTGTCAGGACGTCGGGCCAGCTGAGCGCCATGCTCCATCGCGCGCCCTCGCCGTAATCAAAGGCTTTTTCCAATCGTCCAACCGGGACGCTCACGAGGCGCCCATTGCGGCGGATCACCACGTCGCTGGATGCAAGACCGAGCGCCGAGCGGGCGGTCCCGCGCGAGAGGAGAGGCGAGCGGGCGATCCCGATCCGCAAAGACTTGGCCTCCGGCGCAAGCCTTGCGACATGAGCGGCTAGGCAATCCGACGCCGTCACAGCCCATCCTGCGCCCGGCATGATCATGACGCCGCGACGGACCGCGTCCTCGTTTCGGCGCCGCGCTTCTAGGAAGGCGGGCAGTTCGCCTCCGATGTCGAGGTAGTGTGCGCCGGCGAGAAGGCACGCTTCGAGCATCGGGCGCGCGGTCTGGGTAAATGGGCCGGCAGCGTGAATGACGACGCGGACGTCTCGAAGCTCCCGTGCGATTTGCGAGGGCGAGTCGAGGCGGATCGCTCGCCACAGAAGCCCCTGAGACTCCGCCTGCCGCCGCACGCGCTCGACGCTGCGGCCCGCCAAGATCGGCTCCAGTCCCGTTTCGAGCGCGCGCCGCGCGATGAGCCGCCCGGTATAGCCGGTCGAGCCGTAGATCATCACGCGACGGCCAATGTCGCCGTCTCCTTCCGGCCGAGACATCCGCCTGTTCATGTCGGTCGGCATCGACGGCCTCTCACGTCCGCTGGAAGACCCAATTGGCGAGCCCGCACAGGAAGTCCTTATCCCTCGACTCCGGCAGGCCGCCGAACGTGGCCGCGAATTCATGCAGCGCGGCGCCGGCCAGCCCATGACCGACCTTGCGCGCGTAGTCGAGCGATCCGTAGGCCTCCATGCGCGCCTTGATCCATTCGACGTCTTCCGTCTGGCGCTCCTCGCGCGGTCTTCCCAGGACGATCCTGAGCCTGCTCTGCTCGGTCTGCGTACAATTGCGAAACAAGTGAATCAGCATCAGCGTCCGCTTGCCTTCGAATAAATCGCCGAGCGCCTCTTTCCCGTAACTGAGGTCAGTTTCGAGATTGAGAATATCGTCCTGGATCTGAAAGGCGGCGCCGAGAAAAAAGCCGAACCGGTTGAGCTGCTTGACCTTTGCTCGGCTGCGCGTCCCAATCAACGCGCCGACGCGCAGCGGATAGATCGCCGCCAGCCATGCCGTCTTCTTCAGCACCATGCAGAGATAGTCGCGATCATCCAGCTCCATCACGTTGTCGCGGCGCCAGCCCAACTCCATCGCTTGCCCCTCCGCGGACTCCCAGGCCATTCGTTCGGTGTCGCGAAGAATGTCAAACGTCAGCCCCGAGCCGATGCTGTCGATGTTGTCGAGAAGCGGTCTCAGGCCGAGGAGGAACATGGCGTCGCCCGCATTGATCGCGAGCGGAATTCCGTGAAGCGCATGGAGCGTCGGAGCGCCGCGCCTCATTTCGCTGCCGTCCTGCACGTCGTCATGCACAAGAAAGGCGTTGTGAAGCAGTTCGATCGCCGCGGCCGAGAGCAAGGCGTCGGACAGGGGCGCTCCGAACACTCGCGCTGTCGCAATGCATATGCTCGAACGCATCATCTTGCCACCCCGCCGAGGATAGTCCCCCGCGAGGCTATAGAGGTAGCGATCCGGATCGCCGGACGGAAGATAGCGTTCCAACGTGTCCCGAACGGCCTGTCCGCACTCTCGGATGAAGCGCCCGGACCCGGAGCGGACGAGGCCCATTCGCATGATGGCCGACTACGTCCATCGCCCGAGCGAGAGGTCCCCCTCGGGTCGGGGCCCCGCCGGGAACAGCGGCAAGCCGTCGGCTCGGGCCGACAAGGTCATCACCGACACGGTCAAGCTCGCCTACGACGTCGCTGAAGAGCAGATCGACCAGGGCCGGCTCGCGGCCGAGCGCGTCCGCGACGGATCCTACAACGCCGCCGATTTCGACGAGGACGTCAGGGCGCAAGTCGACCGACTGCTGCGTGTTTCCAAGGATCTTGGCGTCCAATGGTTCGAGATCCTCAACGCAATCCTGAAGGCGAGCGCGGGGGCAACCAAGACGGCCCGACCCACGCCTCCCGTGACCCTCAGCTTCGAGGTCAAGTCCTCGCGGCGCGCCCAGGTGACCGCCGACATCTGGCCGACGGCGGGTCGCTTCGTCCCGTTGGTGCTTCCGCTCCACAGCGACGATGGCGACGTCCCGCCCCTCACCAACATTCATCTGGTCACAGATGAGAGAACGCGTCCGGTCCTGGTCGTCGAGATCCCGGACAAACAACCGGCCGGCGTCTACAGCGGCGTCGTGGTGGACGCCGACACGCGTCAGCCGGGCGGCGTGGTCAC
>NZ_JBKQOT010000506.1:0-5876 GCF_052145395.1 Roseiarcus sp. | reverse complement strand
CCCGCCGGCAGGCCGTCGCGCACGATCGCCTCCATCCGCCCCTGGCCGAAGGCGCCGCGCGCCTGCTTGTTGGCCAAAATGTCCTTCAGCGACACGACCTCGCGCGTCATTTCGGTGAGCCGCGCTTGCGCAGCGTCGATCACCGCGAGCCGCTCGTTGAGCTTGCCGAGGTTCTCGCCGGTCCGGCGCGTCTGATTCTCGATTCCAGCCCCGAGCCAGTCGCCCATGCCGGAGAGGCGCCCGAAAAGCTCTGCATTGGCGGTCGCGAGCGCAGAAAACCGCGCCTCTATCGCCTCCTGCCGCTCGTCCGCGATCTCTCGCTCGCGCCGGCGCGCGGCGGAGGCGCGTCCGAGCGCGATCAGGGTGAAAAGCATGAGAAGGCCGAGCGCCGCCAGCGCGGCGGCGAGCGCCTCAGGCAGAGAGATCGGGATGCCGTCGAGGACGGCGATGGCGGCGTTGGCGCTGGGCACAGGCGATTCGGCGAAGTTTGGTCGAACATAACAAGAACACGTTTGACCGCATTCGTCCAGCCGATTAACTGTCCGTGAGAGGGCGATCGTCCTCCTTAAGCCAATGACGAGGCCCCTCCCCCACCACCACGCTTCGCGTGGTCCCTCTCCCCCGCTTCGCAGGGGCGGATATCCTTCCCCATGGCGCGTCAGCGGAATGGGGGAGGGGGACCGCCCGGAGGGCGGTGGAGGGGGGCCGCCACAATCGCCCGAACGGTTCCTTGCCCTCATGTCCCTTCGTCACATCATCACCCTGCCCGACCCCAAGCTCCGCCTGATCAGCAAGCCGATCGAGCGTGTCGACGCGGCGCTGACGAGGCTCATCGACGACATGATCGAGACGATGCACGACGCGCCGGGCATCGGGCTCGCGGCGATCCAGATCGCCGAGCCGATCCGCCTGCTCGTCGTCGACGTCGCCAAGAAGGAGGAGCCCGCGGCGCCGCAGGTCTTCGTCAACCCCGAGATCCTTTGGCGAACGGACGAGCGCTCGACCTACGAGGAGGGCTGCCTGTCGATCCCCGAATATTACGCCGAGGTCGAGCGCCCCGCCTCCGTTCGCGTCCGCGCCCTCGACCGCGACGGCAAGGAGCGCGAGGTGCTGGCCGAGGGGCTGCTCGCGACCGTGCTCCAGCACGAGATCGACCACCTTGACGGCGTCTTGTTCATCGACCACATCTCGAAGCTCAAGCGCGACCGGGTGATCAAGAAGTTCCAAAAGGCAGCCAAGCGCGCCGGCGAAGGCTCGCACGTGCTGTGACACCGCTTCCGACGGATTGGGCGCGAGGCTGGGGATGCGGGACGATTGACCGAAGCTTTGGCGCCACCTCGCGGCGTGGCGACGCCTGGGCCGGCATAGGTCGAACGGCGGCAGAAATCTACTGTGTGGAAATTGCCGCCGTGCGGCCACGCAACAAGTATTTTTGTATTTTACCGGTCGCGGTCTTCGGCAGTTCGTCGACGAACGAAACCCAACTTGGCGCTTTGAAGTGGGCAAGATGGTCACGCGCGAATTGGATGAGTTCGGCTTCCGTAGCGGTTTTGCCGGGACGGAGCACGACAAACGCATGCGCCGCTTCTCCCCATTTCGGGTGCGGCATGCCCACGACCGAGACCTCCTGCACCGCAGCGTGGCGAAGCAATGCGCTCTCGACTTCCACGGATGAGATGTTTTCCCCGCCGCTGATGATGACATCCTTGAACCTGTCGCGGATCTCGACATATCCATCGGGGTGAACGACCGCCTCGTCGCCGGTATGGAACCAGCCGTCGACAATCGCCTTGTTGGTTTCCGCGACATCGTGGAAATAGCCCTTCATCACGACGTTCCCGCGAACGCAGATTTCGCCGAGGGTCTGTCCGTCGTGGGGCACCTCCCGACCCGACTTGTCCGACACCCTGATTTCGCCCGAGCTCACCAACTCTACGCCCTGGCGGGCCTTGACTGTCGCGCGCTCGGCGAGCGGAAGCTTCCGATGCTCCGGAAGCTCCTCACAGATGAGTATGAAAGGCGAAGTCTCGGTCAACCCGTAGATATGCGTGACATTCCAACCCAGACCCCGCTCGATGCGTTCGATGGTGACGGCGGCGGGCGGCGCGCCGGCGGTCAGCAGACGCACAACCTTGCCCTCGGCGCGCTTGCGCGCGTCCTCCGGCGCGTTTGCAATACCGATCAGCACGGTCGGCGCCGCGCAAAGGGCGGTAATCGACTCGCGTCCGATCAGCTCGAAGATCATCGTCGGATCAACTTTGCGAAGGCAGACATGGCTCGAGCCGCGCGCCGTGACAGCCCAAACGAAGGTCCATCCGTTGGCATGAAACATCGGCAGCGTCCACAAGTACCGATCTTCTGGGGTTGAGGTAGGCGTTGCGGTGCGTGATCATGACGCCTTTGGGGCGTGCAGTCGTGCCGCTGGTGTAATTGATGGTGATCAGATCGTCCTCATCGATCTCAACCGGCGCAAAGGCCGTCGATTCCGCCTGGATCAAGCCCTCGTAATCAAGCCAGCCGTCCTTGGATCCCTCCAGCGCCACAAATCGCTCGACTTCAGACAATTGCGTTCGGACGCCCTCGACGGTGTCGAGATAGTCGCTGTGCACGCAAAGGACGCGGGCGCCGCTGTGGTTGACGATGTAGGTGAAGTCTTGTGCGGTTAGACGGTAATTGATGGGAACGAGCCGAGCACGGCGCCGATCTGCGGCACGGCGTAAAATGACTCAAGCTGCGCATGGGTATTCGGGGCGATATAGGCCACCCGGTCCCCTGCCTTGATTCCCATTTTTTGCAGGGAGGCTGACCAGCGGTCACAGCGCAGGAGAAATTCCTCGTACGTATAACGCAAATCTCCATCGATTATAGCCTCGCGCTTAGCATAGAGCTGACGCGCGCGCCGCGCGAAATCCATTGGGGTCAAGGCGACTTTCATGTCTGAGACCTCTGAGGGACCCGAGAAGGGCCAGAAGCGGCAGTTTGCCCGACTATGACACCTCGCCTCGATAGTCTGCAATTGACCGCTCAACGTCGACGCCGTCTGTCGGCGTAGCAACAGAGGGCGTCGAGCGCCTCGCGGCCCTTCTCCCGTCCGTAGCCCGACTTGCGGCGCCCGCCAAACGGCACGGCGCTCCTTGGCAAGCTCGCTTCAAAGCGCCGCCGACAGGTCTCAGGGCTGCCGGGACAGGCGCCGCAGGTTATCTCCGCCCCTCCGTCAGACGCCGCCACGCTCCGGCTGGCTTGGCCGCCCTGTTTTGGTTAGCGTCGTCCATGACAATTCTGCGACGGTCGGGACGGCGATGAGGTGACGACTTTCGTTTGGGCGGCGGTGCTCTCAGCGGCGTTGCTGCACGCCCTGTGGAATTCGGTGGTGAAAAGCGCGGGCGACAAGTTCATGAGCTCGGCGCGCGTCGCCCTGTGGACCGGCGTCGTCGCCGCGCTTGTCAGTCTGGTCACGCCGGCGCCGTTCGTGGCGTCGCTGCCGTATGTGATCGCTTCGGCGCTCATCCACGTCGTCTATTTTCTCCTCGTCGGCCGTCTCTATCGCAACGCCGATCTCTCCGTCGCCTATCCGCTGATGCGCGGTCTGGCGCCGCTGGTCGCGACGGCCATCGCAGCCGTGACCCTGCGCGAACTCCCGGATGCAGTCGCGCTCGCCGGCGTGCTGGCGCTCGTTGTCGGCGTGGCGACGACGGGGTTGTCCGGTCTCGCCCATGGGCGCATCGACCGTGTGACGCTCGTCGTCGCGCTCTTCAACTCTGTGATTATCGCAGTCTATACGGTCATCGACGGCGAGGGGGCCCGGCTCGCCGGACCCGACGCGGCGCACGCCTTCGCCTACAACGCCTGGTCGGACGAATTGACGGCGTTGCTCTATCTCCCGGTCGTGCTGGCGCTGCGCGGCAAAGCCGCAGGCCCGGAACTCGTGCGCGATTCGCCGCGGAGCGCCTTTGCCGGCCTCGCCGCATTCGGCGGATACGCGATCGTCGTCTGGGCGATGACGCAGGCGCCCATTGGCGCGGTCGCGGCGTTGCGAGAATGCTCTGTCGTGTTCGCCGCGATCATCGGCGTCGCGTTCCTCGGCGAACCGTTCCGCGGCGCGCGCGCTGGCGCGGCATTGCTGATTGTCGGCGGCGTGGTCGCGCTGCGGCTCGCGTGAGGCGCAGCGACCGCCGGCGCACGGGGGCCTGGGCGTCGACCCGGTATCGGACGCTCGACTTCGCTTGGCGATTTCGCCGATGTCATCATTTTGAGCTCTTTTGGGAGGGGAGGCTCCGCCGCTCATGAAGACCGCCGACTTTGTTGTTTCCAAACGTCCGAGGCTTTCCGACATCCAGCGCTTTCCGAAGGTCGACTTCGTCGACTACGAGCGCCGTCTCGAGGAACTTCAGGAAACGCTTCAACGCATTCAGCAGGCCTATCTCGGGACGCCCCAGCGCGCCGTCGTCGTGCTCGAGGGCTGGGATACTGCAGGCAAGGGCGGCGTTGTTCGCCGCCTGGGATGGGCGCTCGATCCGCGCAGCTTCAAGGTGCACTCGATCTCCGCTCCGACCGGGCGGGAGAAATCGCTGCATTACCTCCAGCGTTTTTGGGAGCGGCTGCCGCAGCACGGCCAGATCGTCGTTTTCGACCGCTCCTGGTACGGGCGCGTCATGGTCGAGCGCGTCGAGGGCTTCGCCACGCCGGCCGAATGGCGCAGGGCCTACGACGAGATCAAGGACTTCGAGCGCATGCTGATCGCCGACGACACGCGGCTGATAAAGCTGTTCCTGCACATCACCCCTGACGAACAGTTGCGCCGGTTTCGCAGCCGGCTGACCGATCCGCTCAAGCGCTGGAAGCTCTCCTACGAGGATTTCCGCAATCGCGCCCATCGGCGGGAATACGAGGAGGCGATCGAGGACATGATGCACAAGACCTCGACGCGCCAGGCGCCGTGGCATCTGATCCCGGCCAACGACAAGCCGTACGGCAGGCTGGCCGCGTTGCGCATCATGGTCGATCGTCTCTCCAAGAATGTGCCGCTGGATCCGCGTCCGCTCGATCCGAAAGTGCTCGAAGCGGCGGAGCGGCTCTTGGGAGTCTCCGTTCCTGCGAATGGCTCGCCGTCGAAGAAGAAAACCAACAACGTTACGTGAATTTACGCTTCCCAACGACTTTTGGCGCCCGACTGGAACGGCGGCAGCACGCAAAGAGCGGACAATCGCTTACGGCTCGGCGAACGTGACTAATCGGGCCTTTGCCGTTCCCGCTCGCTCCGGTACGGCAGAAGGGCGTCGACTCCGGCCGCCCTTGCGCGCAAGGAGCGAGCGTTCCGGCGCTGCGTGGCGAACAGGTCAATCGAAAGCCGCCGGTCAGCAAGCACTCAAGGCTTCAGGTCCTCGAAGCCTGAGGCGGAAGTCGTCAACTGCGGGCGCGAAGCCGTCGTCCAGATGGCTGAGGTCTCAACGAAAAGACGAGGGGAGTCGACGCGCTCGATCTCCAAACTATGAGCTTGGCCGTGGCGCCCCGGTGTCCGACTGTTGGGCCGTGGCGACAGAATTGTCGAGGGCCGCTTCTACCTCGGAACCCTTACCCGCCTCGCGCCTAGCAGTTCAGGATTTTGCCCGACGGGCCACGTGTCTCATCGGCGTCAAGCGCCCGGACTGCGTGAGCGGAGCGCAACAGGTATCGATTGTGGCGCAGATTAGCGCGTCGCCTCTGTTGGTTATCCGTCATCAACCTGCAATTCAAACACGCTAGCGGTTTATTGCGCGGCCTTTGGAAGCCCGGCGCCACAAGGTTTCTCTCGCGTCAAAAGGGGAGCAACCTGCATCAAGGGGGGTAACCTGATGTATAGAAACAAGTATCGCAACTCCGCCGCCGCTGCTCTCGGC